>JBAQXA010000191.1:0-2527 GCA_049299195.1 Nocardioides sp. | reverse complement strand
GTGCGTGGGACCGCACCTCTCCGAGCGGGCGGTAGGACGCTCCGGCGAGGTCGACCGGCGCCTTGCCGCCACCGGCAGCCACCGCCCAACTCGCGGCCAAGAACTCCGCGCTGGTCGCCACCAGGTCGTGGGCTCGGGTGCGCGCCCGCTCGGGATCGACCAGCAGGATCTGGGCGCTCGCGGGCAGGACGTCGACGAGCAGTTCGAGCTCGTCAACCAAGACCGGCAACAGCGCCTCCATGCCCTCGACCGCGACGCCGGCCGCGATCTGATCGGTCAGCTCCAGCAGGCTCGGGTGCCGCTCGCCCAGCTCCGCCGCGCGCGCACGCACCGCGTCGGTCAGGAGCAGCTCACGGCACGGCGGTGCCCAAAGGCTCTCGCGGTGCTCTAGGCCGCGCTGGTCGGCGACCGCGAAGGTCCGGATCTCCTCGACCTCGTCGCCAAAGAACTCAATCCGGACGGGGTGGTCCTCGGTGGGCGGAAAGACATCCACGATGCCGCCGCGCACGGCGAACTCACCGCGCTTCTCCACCAGATCCACACGTGAGTACGCCGCCCCCGCAAGGCCGGCGACCAACTCCTCGAGCGGGAGCTCCTGCCCGACGCGAAGCGAGACCGGCTCGATGTCGCCGAGCCCGGCAGCCTGCGGCTGCAACAGCGACCGCACGGGCGCCACGACCACACGCAGGGGTCCGGTCCCCGGCGCTGCGGCGTCGAGCAGCGGGTGACGCAGCCTGCGCAAGATCGCGAGCCGCTGCCCCACCGTGTCGCTGCGCGGGGAGAGCCGCTCGTGCGGCAAGGTCTCCCAACTCGGGAAGTAGGCCACCGACGCCTCACCGACGAGGTCGGCCAACGCGGCAGCCAGCAGTTCACCCTCCCGCGCGGTCGGCACGACCACGAGCACCGGCGCTGCTTCGCTGTCCCCCTCTGGATCGGACCCCTCTGGGCCCGACCCGCGCGCCAAGGCGGCGGCAAGAAAGGGGCGAACGCCAGCCGGGCCGACGAGGTCGAGGGCAGGATGCCTCCAGGCGCCATGCCCGGCGGGATCCAGCGCCTCATCGAGGGTGGGGTCGACCCGCAGCGCGTCGACAAAGGCGCTGACGAAGCCCTCGAGCGCGGGAGTTGTCACCGCTGCGCGTCAGTCATCGAGCGGGAAGCGGTTCACTCGGTGCCGTGGCGGCGTACGAAATCCAAGATCCGCTCGGCCAGCTCGGGGCGACACACGATCAGATCAGGAAGCGACACGTTCTCCTGGTTATAGATCAGCTCCGAGCCATCGACGCGGGAGCAGAAGAGCCCGGCGGCCCGGGCCACCGCCACGGGTGCCGCGTTGTCCCACTCGTACTGCCCACCGGCATGCACGTAGGCATCGGCGATATCGCGAGCGACCGAGAGCACCTTCACCCCGGCCGAGCCCATCGGCACCAACTCGGCGTCGATCTCGGCGGCCAGCGCCTCGACAAAGGCCGGCGGCCGGGTGCGGGACACTGCGATCCGGGGGCGGCTTGAGGTGCTCGCGGGCACGACGGGCGGTTGCCCGGTGTTGAAGGTCTCTCCGAGGGCTGGCTGGGCAACGGCGCCCGCCACCAGCTCTCCCGAGCTCGGGCCGGTGCGCTGCCAGAGCGCTACGTGCACGGCCCAGTCATCGCGCGGCGGCTCGGAGAACTCCCGGGTGCCGTCCAGCGGGTCGACGATCCAGACGCGCTCGGCGCTCAACCGGATCGGATCATCCTTGCCCTCCTCAGAGAGCACCGCGTCGCCCGGGCGATGGTGGGCGAGCAACTGCATGAGGAGCTCATGGGCGGCCAGGTCACCGGCATCCTTGAGCTCGCGCCCGCTCAACCCCTCCTCGCGCACCCGCAGCAGCGTCTCCCCGGCGGTGGCGGCGAGCCAGCGGGCGAGTTCGTGGTCGTTGGGGATCTCATTGCTCACCCGGCTAGTTTCCCATGCTCAACGGCCGGCCGACGCCTCCACTGGAGGTTCGGCCGGGAGGCGTAGTCCGATCGAGTCATTTATCACTGATTTCGGCATTCAGATGAGGCCTAGATCACGGACTTTCGATAGCTTCAAACGTGGGCTCACTGGGGGGCTTGCCGCAACATCGCGGCCACCTCACTTCGCTGCGTCCGCAGTACCTGATCGACACAGCAGTACACCCAGCAATCACCCGGGGGAAGGTCCACTTTTCATGCGTAATACACATCCTCGATCCAGAGCCGCGCTCCGCGGCGTCGTGGCCGGAGCCATCGCCGCCGCCACGCTCGCTGCGCTGACGACGACCACCGTGACGCCTGCCCAGGCGGCCGTGGGCGATCAGCCGCTCCCGGGTCACACCAAGATCGTTCCCGACAAGCCGCGCACCAACACTCCCCGCATCTCCACTGGCGAGATCTGGGACATGGAGTACATCGGCAACCGGGTCTACATCGTCGGCGGGTTCACCTCGATCCAGAACAACACCTCCGGCAACACCACGACCTACACGCGCAATCAGATCGCGGCCTACGACATCAACACGGGCCTGGTC
>JBAQXA010000190.1:0-14709 GCA_049299195.1 Nocardioides sp. | reverse complement strand
GTGGGGGGCCTCGGCGCTCTCGTGGCGGCCTACGGCGGGTGGTTGGTGGTGAGCGCTTCGGGCAGCCCGGGCAGCGTGGCTGGGTGGCTCGTCGCCGGCCCGGCTGCGCACGACCTCCTGCTCGTGCCGGTCGCGCTGCTGCTGGTGCGAGCCGGGCGACGCCTGCCTCACGCGCTGCGTGCTCCCGCGGCCGTGCTGCTTGTCGTGCTCGGCTCCGTGACGCTCGTGGCGGTCCCGGTGCTGGGCCGGTTTGGCGACCCAGGCGACAACGCCACCGTGCTGGATCGTGACTATGGCGCGGGCTTGCTGCTGGTCGCGACACTAACGTTGGCCCTGACGATCGTCTCGGTCGTCGCGATGAGACTCAGGGGAAGCCATGGCGCGCGTGCTCGTCGTCGATGACGACCACACCGTTCGCGAGGTCGTGGTCAGCTATTTGCGGGCGCACCGCCATGAGGTCGACGAGGCCGCCGACGGCGAAGAAGCCCTGCGGATCATGCGCACCGCACCGGCCGATCTGGTGGTCCTCGACTTGATGCTCCCCGGGATCGATGGCCTGGAGGTATGCCGCCGACTGCGCGAGACCGGCCAGGTCCCGGTCGTGATGCTCACCGCCCTTGGCGAGGAGACCGACCGGGTGCTCGGGCTCGAACTCGGCGCCGACGACTACGTCACCAAGCCCTTCAGCCCCCGCGAACTCGCGCTGCGGGTCGACTCGGTGCTGCGGCGTACGGGCGATCGGGCCACGACGATCCCACGTCTCGTCGACGGTGATCTCGTGGTCGACAGCGACCAGCACGTCGCCGAGTTGGCCGGCCGCAGGTTGGCGCTGACCGGGCGCGAGTTCGACCTGCTCGCGTTCCTCGTCGCGCACCCGGGCACGGCCTTCTCTCGCGACGAACTGCTCACCCAGGTGTGGGGGTGGTCCTTCGGCGACCAGTCCACGGTCACGGTCCATGTCAGGAGGCTGCGCGAGAAGGTCGAGGTTGACCCGACGCGGCCGACCCGACTGGTGACCGTGTGGGGAGTCGGCTATCGATGGGAGCCCAACGGTGAGTCGTGACACGGTGCAGATCCTGATCATCGCCGCCACCTGGGCAGGTGGCGTCGGCGTCGCCGGTGGCCTGTTGCTCTGGGCGATGCGGCGCCGGTCGCTGGCGGTCCAGGTCATCGGGGTGGCGGCGGTCGCGATCGCCTCGGTGATCGCGGGCATGATCGGCACAGCCCGCGAGATGTTCCTCTCCGAGCATGACTTCACCGTGGTCGTGTGGGTCTGCTTGGCGGCCGGTGTGGTCGGCCTGATCGTTGCCGCGGGCGTCGGCGGAGCCTATGTCGTCTGGTCCCGCTCGCTGCGCGATGGGGCGAAGGCGTTTGGTGAGAGCGGCCGGTTCGTCGCCTCGGACCGGGGCCCGGCCGAGCTGCGGGCACTGTCTGAGGAGCTCTCTCGGACCAGCGAGAAGTTGGCCGAGGCCCAGGCGAGCCAGGCCCGGCTGGAGGGCGCCCGGCGCGAGCTCGTCTCCTGGGTCTCCCACGACCTGCGCACCCCCCTGGCCGGCATGAGAGCCATGGCCGAGGCGCTCGAAGACGGGATGGTCGCCGACCCCGGCCGCTATCACCGCCAGATCCGCGTCGAGGCGGACCGGATGGCCCGCCAGGTCGACGATCTCTTCGAGTTGTCCCGGATCCACGCCGGCGTGCTCAACCTCGTGCCCCAGCCGCTCGCTCTGGGCGATCTGATCAGCGAGGCGCTGGCCGCGGCCGACCCCGTGGCCCGCGCGCGCGGCATCCGCCTCGGCGGCACGGTCGAGGAGGGCATCCAGGTCGTCGCCGACCCGGGTGCGTTGTCGCGGGTGCTCTCCAATCTGGTCGTCAACGCCATCCGGCATACGCCTGCCGACGGCGCCGTCGAGATCCGCGGGCACCCGGTCGAGGCCGGGATTGAAGTCAGCGTGAGTGACGGCTGCGGAGGCATCCCCGAGGCGGAGATGGAGCGCGTCTTTGAGGTCGCCTGGCAGGGCGTGCGGGCGCGCACTCCCGACAGTGAGACCGACCTGCACCCCCGGGGTGGGGGGCTCGGTCTGGCGATCGTGCGCGGCATTGTCGAGGCCCACCGCGGCACAGTTGCGGTGGAGAACCACGGGACCGGTTGCCGCTTCCGGGTGCTCTTGCCCGCCTGAGCCACATCAAGGCACTGGTCTAGACCAGAAGTCGGCTATTCGGTCGATCTTTGTGGCTGTTGCCTGGACTTTAAGGTTCAGTCAACCCAAATTGGTGCGGGGCGTTCGCCCTCTTCGCACACTGATTTCGGGTTTTCCTTTCGTTTTCCCGTCATAAGGGTGGTCGTGCGCGGTCTAAGCATCGAGCAGGGTCCCCTGCTGCGGGTCTGACAAGTCGCCACAACCAGCGTCGCCAAGTCGAGTGTCGCCAAATTGCCGGGGGGCAATGCAGCATGACAAGCACAGCACGTTCGCCGCACCGCGCGCGGCAGGGCCTTCGGGTGCTGCTAGCCGCCCTGATCGGGACGATCGGCCTCGTGGTGCTGCCCATGGCGCCCGCCTTCGCGGCCCAGTTGACCCTCGGCAAGCGCGCCCCCGACAACGAACTCGCGGGCAGCAACATCACCTACACGCTCACCGCCACCAATCCGGCCATCGCCGGTGCCGCGCCGGAGTACAACATCTCCTTCCGCGACGAACTCCCGATCGGCGTGCTGTATGTCGCGGGGTCGACGTCTCCGGCGTCCATGGGGGAGCCGCGCATCTACACCGCGGCCGACGGACACCAGACGCTGGTCTGGGACAACGTGGTCGATCTCCCGATCGGGGCCGACCAACAGCTGACCTTCACCGTCGACCCCGATGACACGCGCTATCCAGTGGGTTCAACGGTTACCAACACCGCCAGCGTTTACGGCCACACCGACCCCCGACTCGTGCCCCGGTTCGACACGGCGGGTCGCTATGTCACCGGAAGCGCCAGCCAGGTCGCCACCTCCCCGACGGCGACCACGCGGATCACCGCCCTCAAGATCACCAAGTCCGAGCCGAGCCCCGAGGCTGAGCTCCTGCGCGGCGTCCACGACAACTCCACCGTCTACACGGTGCGGGTGGCCAACAGCGGTCGAGGCACCACGACCGGCGTGACCGCGGTCGACTTCTTGCCCGCCGGGCTTGAGTTCCTCGCCTGCGGCAATGTCGACAACTCCACCAGCGTCGAATACACCGGCGCCCCGCGCCTCGACGCGATCCCCAACGTCGCGGCCAACTGCCTGACCCCGCTGAGCGTGACGACCGTGCTCAACCCCACCGGCAAGCCGGCGGGCGTCTACACCCGGGTTGAGTGGAGCATCGGCACCATGGCTCCGGGCCAGGTCGTGCTGATCAACTACGCCGCCGGGATCCCCCAGCGCGCCAACACGATGACGTTTACGGGCGGCACTCCGACCCCCACCAGCCTTCAGCAGGCGGCGAACCTCAACAACAACAACGGCGGCTCCACGCGGGAGCTCACCTCCGAGACCACGATGACCAACTACGCCGAGACCTCGGGGACCTATGGCGGAGCCATTGTCGCGGGCGGCACGCGGGTCAGCACCGACACGGGATTCATGACGGTCTCGGTGGAGGACGTCTCGATCCAAAAGGCCGTGTCCCCGGCGGACTTCAAGACCGGCGGCATCGCGACCTACACGGTGACGGTCAACCTGTCGGAGTACGTCTCCGGCTCCGGTATCGTCCTCACCGACGTGCTGCCCGATGGCATGTGCCCGCTCAGCACGACGACGAACTATGCGCCGGGCGCCCCCGCTGAGTGCGCCGCCGGAGCCGGGTTCGGTCAGACCGGGGCGTCGTTTGCGACCGTGGTGGCCAACGCCAACGGCACCTACACGATGACGTTCACGCCGCTCGCCGGCGCCGCCAATGACGTGCTCACGATCACCTATCAGGCTCGGATGCGTCAGGTCTACGGCAGCAGCGGGCTGCCGACGGTGAGTGGCGACGACTTCACCAACACCATCTCGATGAAGGGCACCACGACCCCTCGGACCGATATCGGCTCCCCGGATACCGGTCCGATCGTGGTGAGCGACGAGTCGTCGGCGTCGCTGCCGACCGATTCGCCGTCGATTGACAAGCGCATGATGCCCGACGCGACCCCGATGAACTGCTCGGCGAGCCCGGCCGACTACGTCAACCCGGAGAGCGTCCCGACCGGTGACTTCACGTTTAAGGAAGGCTCGCGGCTCTGCTTCTACCTCCGGATCGACTTCTCCGATACCAACGCCACCCGCAACCCGACCCTGACCGACTTCCTCCCGACCTACGCGACCTTCGAGCCCGGCTCGGTTGTGGTGTCCACCGGCTCCCAACCCGCCACCTTGGCGACCACCGACCCGCTGCGCTGGGACATCGGCACGGTCCGCGGAACTGCTCGCTTCGCCGCCCCCCGGTCGTTCTTTGAAGTCCGCTTCAGCGCGATCATCACCTCCTCGCCGGTGGGTGTCACCGAGACCACCGCCAATCTCGGCAAGTTCGCCTGGCAGTCCTCCACCGGGCGTTCGCTCGGTCTGCGCGACAAGGTCGACTTCAAGATCGCGCCGCCTCCGCCGGCCACGATCGTCAAGACGGCCGCGCGGATCGCCACGCCGACCACCCCGTTGGCCGACAACGCCTTGGTCCTCGCCAATGAGCAGTTGCGCTACACCCTGACCGTCGGCAACACCGGCACCGCCGCCGTGGGCAACAACGTGCCCATTGCCGGACCCGACGTCTGGGATGTGCTCCCCGCGGGCATCACATGTGCCGCGATCACGGCTATCTCCGATGGTGGCGTGTGCACCAACCCCGGCGCCGCCGGTCACCCCACCTTCGCCTTGCGTACGACGCGCAGTGCGGTGCGATGGAACCTCCCCGACACCGTCCTGATCAATCCCGGAGCCACCCGCGCCCTGACCTACGACCTGACCATCCCGGCCACGGTCAGCGTCACCACAACCTTCCGCAACGACGCGTCGGTGGCGTCCTACGGCAGCGTCACCAACATCAACACGGTCTCCCAGCACTATCCGGCGACCAACGTCGACACCACGGTCACCGCGACGATGATTGATGCGCCGGTCGCGACCGACCCGGCGATCGTGATCACCCCCAACGCACGGACCACCAAGACCGCGACCACGTCGGTCACCGAGGCCGGCAACAACCTGGCCACGCAGGCGACCATCGGCGAACTCGTCACCTACACGATCACGGTGGCGGTGCCGTCGCGCACCAGCGTCTATGACGGAGTGCTCACCGACCCGCTGCCTGCGGGCCTGACATATGTGTCCTCGACGGCGGACTTCTCCACCGACAACGGCGCGACCTATGGCGCGCTGCCGGCCGGCTTCACCCTCGGTGCCACCGGCACGCTGACCTTCCCGCCGACCTATCAAAACGCCACGCTCGTCGATCACCTCGCGCGGGTGACCCTGACGGCCCGGGTGAACACGGCCACCACCAATGTGCAGGGCACGACGCTGCCCAACACCGCCTCTTTCAACTCCAAGACCGCGGTCGGCGGGACGGCCCTGCCGGTGCGCAACGCGACCGCAAGCGTTGGTGTCGTGGTGCCGCTGCCAAGCCTGACCAAGGTCGATAGCGACGTCGACAAGATCATCGTCGTCGGCGAGATCGTCACCTACACCCTGACCGCCACCAACGCTGCCGGGCGGCCGCCCGCTCACGACATGTTCGTGGTCGACTGCGTTCCGCAACTGCTCGGCGTGACCGGCATCGTCGCGGGCAGCCCCAATCAGGGCACCGCCACGTTTGGCCCGAGCACTGGCGCCGATGGCTGCACCGCAGGCACCACGCGCATCGAGTGGAATGTCGGTGACTTGGCGCCGGGCGTGAGCCGGACTCTGCAATACACCGCGACGCTCGACGACACCGCCGGCGGCGGCACCCGGCTGACCAACCGGGCGACGCAGACCTCCAGCACCCTCGACGACAACAAGGCCACCGCGGCGACGCCCGACAATCCCACCGAGCGAGTGCTGACGGCGACCGCGACCGACACGGTGACCGTGCTCGGCACGCTGGTCGACAAGTCCGTCGCGCCGGCGACGCGCGCGGTCGGAGAGCGCGCGACCTACACGGTCAACGTGCGGCTGCCTGCCGACGTCAACTTCTATGACATGGGCGTCATCGACCAGATCCCGGCCGGGGTCGACCTGTCCACGCTGACCACGGATTCGATCACGTGCACGCGCGCCGACGGCACGACGTGCGCCATCGAAGGCACCGCCCTCACGCCGTCGACCCGCACGCTGGGCTGGGCGATCGGCGACATGCGGCGCGAGACCCAGCGGCGTACGGTCACGATCGTCTATTCGGCGGTCGTCGCCGACATCGCCGCCAATGTGGCGGGCGCGACCTTCTCCAACCTGGCGACGGCCCGGTGGAACGAGACCAACGCCACCACCCCGGGCACTGTCGCGGGGCCGTGGGTCAACATCTCCAACGAGGGTGTCGCCACCGTCCGGGTGCTCGAACCCAAGCTGTCGATCACCAAGGCGGTCGCCGACACGACGCCCGAGCCCGGCCAGGTCTTCGGCTACACCGTCTCGGTCACCAACGCGACCGGCAGCGACCTGAGCGCTGCCTACAACATCACCGTCGTCGACACGGTCCCGACCGGGGTTGTGGTTGACGCGGCCACGATCAGCAACGGCGGCGCGCTCGCCGGCGGCGGACCGACCGGCGGTGGCACGGTGACGTGGGTGCTGGCCGGCCCACTCGCCCCCGGGGCGACCCAAGGCCTGACCTACTCCGCGCAGCTAGCCTCACCGACCCTCACCACGGCGATGACCAACACCGCCGATGTGACCCGCTACACCAGCACGGCCGACGGCGGCCGCGTCTATGACGGCCCGTCGGCCACGGCCACAGTGACGCCAGCCCTGCCCCACGTCGTCATCGCGAAGGCGGTCATCGGCGGCGACATCGCCTATGCCGGAGAGAGCAAGACTTGGCAGATCACGGTCACCAGCGACGGTGACGCGGGCGCCTTCGGCATCGACGTCTCCGACGTTTTGCCCGCCAACTGGACGTATGACGCCGGCTCGGCGCGGGTCTCGGTCGACGGGGCCGCCGCGACCGTCGTCGATCCGGCCACTGCGACGGCGGCCGGGGTCCAGACCCTGACATGGACCGACCTCGGCGACCTGCCGGTCGGCAACGCGTTGGTGATCACGTTTACGGCGACGCCGCAGACGGGTGCCCTCACCGATGCCGGCGCCGGTCACACCATCGACCACACCAACCAAGCCACCACCACCGCCGAGGATGCCGACGGCAACCAGGGCCCGGCCGGTGGCGGCACCTACAGCGGGCCCGCCGCGACCGCTGTCGCGCACATCGACGCTGCTGATGTCGAAGTCGTCAAGACCCACACCGGCACCCCCGTGGCCGGGCAGTCCTTCTCCTGGACGATGACGGTCACCAACAACGGCCCGGACCCGGCGGTCGGCCCCTTCGTGGTCACCGACACGCTCCCGACCGAGGTCATCGGTGCGACCGCGGCCGGCTCCGGCTGGTCCTGCTCGGCCGGCGCGGATCTGATCACCTGCGTGCGCGTCAACGCGGCCGACACGCTCGCCGCGGGCGACAGCTTCCCGATCATCACGCTGTCGGCCGATGTGCCCGCCGACGTGCCCGACGGGACCGAGATCACCAACCGGGTCCAGGTCACCGAGAAGACCCACGATCCCGACGAGGACAACAACACCGACGCGGACTCGGCGACGGTCAGTGCCAAGGCCGATCTCGCGCTGCAAAAGACCCTCATCGGGTCGGTCAGCGCGGGCGAGCCGGCGTCCTACACCCTCGACGTCACCAACCTCGGGCCCTCGGTTTCCCGCGGGGAGATCGTCGTGACAGACACGCTGCCCGCTGGCGCCTCGCTGGCCTCGGCGACCGGAGACGGGTGGACCTGCACCGAAGCGGGCGGCACGGTCTCGTGCACCCGCTCCGACGTGGTGCCGTTGGGGGCCTTGCCGCAGATCACGATCACGATCGACGTGCCGAGCTCGCAGTTGGACGACATCACCAACGCCGCCTCGGTCGATGGGCCGCTCGACGACAATCCGGCCAACGACGACGACAGCGTCACCTCGCCCGTCGCCACCGCCGCCGACCTGGCCCTGGAGAAGGAGTCGATCGGCGCCTTCACCGCGGGTGAGGACGGCCTCTATCGCTTCCGCGTGACCAACAACGGGCCCGCGGACGCCCAGCCGGATCTGACGATCACCGACACGCTTCCGGCCGACCTCACCTTTGTCTCCAACACCACGGCCGACGGCTGGGCATGCTCGGCGGTCGGCCAGGAGCTGACCTGCACGCGCGACACCGCGCTGGCCAGTGGCGCGAGCGTGGTGGTCGACGTGACCGTGGCGATCGATCAGGCCCACGTGGGTCCCTTCGTCAACGAGGCGACCGTGGCGTCCCCGACCGAGGACCCCAACCCCGCCAACAACACCGATGCCGACAACAGCGACGTCAACGGCGCCGCCGATCTCGCGATCGCCAAGACCCACACCGGCGACGTGATTGCCGGTGAGTCGGTGACCTACGACCTCGCCGTGCGCAACAACGGGCCGTCGCGCTCGCCGGCGACGATCGTCGTCTCCGACACGCTGCCGGCCGGTATGACGTTTGTCAGCGGCACCGGGACCGGCTGGACCTGTAGCGCCGACGGGCAACTCGTGACCTGCGAGCTCGCCACGGCGGTCAACTCCGGCGCGGCGGCCCCCGCCCTGACGATCACCGCGGACGTCGCGGCCGATGCCGGCCCGGCGACCGTGGTCAACCGGGCGACCGTCGATGGGCCGCTCACCGATCGCAACCCCGACAACAACGCCGCCGAGGACGCCACCGAGATCCTCGACCGGGCCAATCTGACGCTGGCCAAGTCGGTCTCCGGGGACAACCCGGTCGTTGCCGGTGAAACCGCCTCCTTCGAGATCGTCGTGCACAACGACGGCCCCTCCGATGCCGACTCGATCTCGGTGACCGACTCGCTGCCTGAGGGGTTGTCCCTCGTGTCGGCTACCGGCGCCGGGTGGAGCTGCAACGAAGGGTCGCCGTTCACCTGCACCCGCGCCTCGATCGCGGCCGGTGCGGATGCCCCGACGATCACCGTGGTGGCGCGCGTCGGTGCGGGAGTGGCCGACGGCTCGACGTTGACCAACACCGCCGAGACGAGCACGTCGACAGCGGGTGACGACCCGGCGGACAACTCCGACGACGCGGCCGTCGATGTCGTGGCGGAGGCCGACCTCGAGCTGGTCAAGTCGCACCCCGGTGGCGTGATCCTCGCCGGCACCGAGACGACCTTCACTCTCGCGGTGCGCAACATCGGCCCGTCCGATGCCGTCGGTCCGATCACCATCGTCGACACCCTCCCCGAGGGGATGACCATGGTGTCGGCCACCGGTGGCTGGACCTGTGCGGCCGACGCCCAGGTGGTCACCTGCACCATCGACGGTCCGCTACTCGCGGGAGCACGCGCGCCGGAGATCGAACTGACCGTCCAGGTCGACGCGGCCGTCGACGTGCCGTCGCTGACCAACTCGGCGACGGTTAGCTCGCAGACCACCGACCCCAACCCCGGCAACGACACCGACGACGAGACGATCTCGGTGGAGGAGAACGCCGATCTGTCGCTCACCAAGACCCACGTGGGCAGCGGTGTGGTCGGCACCGAAGTCGTCTTCACCTTGCAGGTTGCCAACGCCGGGCCGTCCGAGGCCGACAACGTGGTGGTGAGCGACACCCTGCCGACCGGGCTCTCCTATGTCTCCCATGTCGCCGACGGCTGGGACTGCGAGGTCAACGCGGACACCGGGGCGATCCGGTGCACCCTGAGCACGCCGCTGGATACGGATGCTTCGGCGCCGCCGATCACCGTGACGGCGCTGGTCCTCCCGGCCGCCTATCCCGGCGTCACCAACACCGCCGCCGTGGAGTCGACCTCCAACGACCCGGACGCGACCAACAACAGCGCATCCGATGAGCTCCCCGTGCCGGCGTTGGTCAACCTGACCCTCACCAAGACGCACACGGGCGACTTCAAGGTGGGCGAGCAGGGCACGTTCACCCTCACCGTGGTCAACGAGGGCCCGACCCCCGATCCGGGCCCGATCAGCGTGACGGACACCCTGCCCACCGGCCTGGCGTTCGTGTCGGCCGAAGGCGCCGGTTGGGAGTGCGCCGAGGCCGCTGGCACCATCACGTGCACGGGCGGCGAGATGGCTGTCGATGAGACCGACACCATCACCGTCACCGTCCGCACCGACGCAGCGGCATACCCCGAGGTGACGAATGTCGCCAGCGTGAGCACCACGTCGGCGGAGCCGGCCACCTGTGGCGGCGAGCCGGCCGCACGCAAGGCGGCCAAGCGTTGCCCCGACGACAACGTCGCGCAGGACATCGTCAAGATCGTCCCGCTGGTGCAACTCGAGCTGGACAAGTCCCTGGTCAAGATCGACGCGGACCAAGCCGTCTTTGATCTCGTCGTGACCAACAACGGGCCCAACGCCAGCGTCGACACGATCGTCGTCACCGACAAGCTCCCGGCCGGGTTGAAGTTCGACTCGGCTTCAGGCAGCGGCTGGGCGTGCAGCGCGAGCGGTCAACTCGTCCGCTGTGAGTACGCCGCCTCGCTCGCCGTAGGTGCCTCGGCCAAGATCCGCGTGACCACCAACATCACCGCCCGCCCGGGCACCGAGGTGGTCAACACCGGCTCGGTCAGCGGCGGCGGATCGACCGGTGAGGTCAGCGACACCGCCAGTGGCGATGTGCCGCCAGCCGATGGCAGTGGGCTGCCCGACACGGGCGGGGCCAACCTGTGGTTGCTGGTCGCGGGCTTCGCGCTGATCCTGTTGGGCGGCCTTGGCCTGGTCTACGGTCGCCGCCGGGCCTGATCGGCTCCGGCTCGCCTGGTTGAGGCGGCGCGTAGCAGCGCCGGCAGGCGGTCAGCCGGCGTTTTGGGACTTCGCGAACTCGGAGGTCTGCTGGATGACTTCGTCGCCGGATGGTGCGCGGTCGGGCCACAACTGGAGCTGGTACTGACCCGGCATCACCGACCCGGCGTCTCCGGCTGCGGCCGCGTCCTGCTCACTGGCGCAGTAGCGCACGCGGTAGGTGCCTTCGGGCACCGCCAGTGGCAGCGAGGTGTCAACGTTGCGGAGGGCGGTCTGCGCGGGGAACTTGAAGGACACCTTGACCTCGTCTTGGCACCAGGAGGGTGCGGCCGGTTCGGTGCCATAGAGCTCGACGGCCAAGTCGAGGGTGCCGACGGGTTGCGGCGTGATGACGACGAGCGCCACGCCGTCGGCCGCGCCGACCAGGCCGTTTGCCTGCCCGGTGAACGCCGTCGTCGGGTCGACGAAGCCGGCGATTTCGGGGGAGATGTTGATGTAGCCGTCGGTGACCGACCAGTCGCCGTTGAAGAGCTCGCGCTGCTCGTCGGGCTTGATCGCGGCCGCGCTGCGCTCGGTGGGGGCGATCAGATCCTCGGGGTCTTTGCGGACGAGGAGGGAGACGGTGATCTGAAGGGCCACCGCGCCCACGATGATCGCAAGCGCGATCAGAAGGCGGAGGGCTTTCGGCATACGGGTGATTGTGCCTGCCGTCGCCAACCTGCGAGAGAGTTGGGTCATGAATTCCGACGACGCCGCGTTACGAGGTGATTGGGCGGGCCGGCACCGCACGCTGCTGCGCGGCGTCGCCGTGGTGTGCGGCATCGTCGGGGTCGCGATGAACCTGATCCACGAGTCCGGGCACCGCACCTTCCTGTCCACCGTGATCGGACTCGGCTTCCTGGTTGCGGCGGTGCTCGCCTGGAACGCACCCAACCGGACACCGCGCCCGGGGAAGTATCCGGAGCGGTTCGACAAGCGCTAGTTGTGATGCCCAGGCAGGTTGGTCGAGATCCTGCGACGACACGGTCTGACCTGTAGATGGATGAAGGCCTCCCGGTGTGGAGTGGAGCTGTCTAGGAACCGCTCCGTTACCCAGGTAGACAGCCACCCCTAAACGCGCGCCCCGAAAGGTGTGTTCGTCAACTCTGCTTCGGGCCGGTTGCCCGGTTAGCCGGCGACGTTGACGCCTAATGATCACGGCGTCCGAAGACGGCATGCTTTGCCGTCAGAGCAGGTCTGCCTCGTTCAGGAGCGCGGTGGCGTGGCGCACCATGGCCCTGGCCTTCGGGAAGGTGATGAGGGTGGGTGAGTAGTGTGCCGCATCCTTGTCGGCGAGTAGGCGTTTGAGCTTGGTTGGCAGGGTGGTATCGCGTAGCGCGACGTCACCGAGCAGGTTCACCGCTTGGTTGTGGTCCTGGCTGCGGCTCCACTTGCCGAGGGTGAGCCCGCAGATCGCGTCGGCGGCGGCGATGCCGGAGAGGACCGCGAGGGCCGCGGCGACATGGGCCTCTCTGCGGTCTTCGGTGAGGACCAGCTCAGCTACGTCGAGGAAGGCGCGGGCCTGGGCCCGGCGTTCGCGACATTGGGCGGGCGAACACGCGACGACGCGACCCGAGTGACGTGGACTCACCGCAACCTACGAAGCAGGTCAAGGATGGGTTGGCCATGCAGAACGATGTCGTCTGCTCGCCATGAGTCCACGAGCGGATCGGCGATGGTCGCCATCTGGTCCAGCGTGGCGGGTGTGAGGTCGATGATCTGGGCCGCGTTCCCGGTCAGCGCCTCTATGTGTTGGTCGAGGCGGTCGAGTTGTGACAGCCAGATGTCTTCGTCGGCCTCGTCCAGGTCCGCCGGGCGCACGACCAGCACGTCGATGTCGCTCTCGGAGTCGGCGGTGCCTCTGGCGAATGAGCCGAAGAGGCCGGCATGAAGCGGTGTGAACTGCCAGCCGGCGACATGGCTACGGATGCGGTCGACGATTTCCCCTCTCACCTTGGTCAACGCCTCGATGTGGGGTGCGGCTACGTGTTCCCGGTTGAGTTGATAGATGGGGTAGCGGGCTGGCGTGTCAACCAGTACGACTCCCTGTCTGACTAGGCGCCCCAACACCTTGCGGACCCCCTCGTCACTACCGCGTCCAAGGCGACGGTGTACCTCGGCCGCGGTGCATCCCGCGGTAGTGGCTGCGAGCACGTGCAGTACGCCTGCGTCGAGGGTGGGTGCGATGGTCGCTAGCGGGAAGGACAGGTCCATGCGAATCATAATCCAACTATTATTGGTATAAGTCAACTATAGTTGGGTCGAGGGCGCCGGTCCCACGTGACTGGCACGCGAACAGAGAGACACGCGCATCTCCACGGCCTGCCAACCGGCTCACGACGCCAGACCTCGATCCCCGCCCTCGCGTCTTGCTGCTGCCGGTGGGGATCGCACCTCCGGCGGCGCAGGGGCCACGGCTGTTCGATCAGGTGGCGGGCACGGAGCTTGGCCGTGGTGGCCGTGAGACAAGTACAAATCATGATCTGACCACGCCCGGGAACCTCGACGCCGACATGTGTCAGGGCGTCGATCTGGTGGGCGCTGTTTTGGTCTGCGGTGGAGACCCGGGTGTGGCCGAAGAGCAGGCGTCGGAAAACTACCCGAGAGGCACATCCTCTGTTGGACTTTGGTGGGTATCTGTGGGTGGGCGTCGATGGTCTGCCGGCCAGAGTGATCGTGATGTTTTGGAGTGGGCGGAGGCTCCGCTCGCCCAGCAATCTGGTCGACCAGTGCGTCACCCCGAGCCCCGAAGGTCACGTTCTTCGCAGCGGCCCTGCCAGGACACACGGTATTCGTGGCCACGTCGGTCAGCTCGGCGATCCGGGAGTTCGCGGCACCATCCGCGGCCAGTAACACGATCCTGGCGCGCTTCGCTGCCGAGGCCGACACGGTCGCGGACCGAATCCGTCGCTCGAGCACTTCGCGATCACCATTCACGCAGAACCAACGCAGGAGCATGACGATTCGCCATGCCCCATGACCTCCAGACTCTCACCACTCAAGGACTTACGACACGCCGCGCAAGACACCCTCGCTGCGCCTACTCGACCGTGCCGCGCAGGTCGGCGGGATCGCGCAACTCCACGCGGTTGTAGGCCCACAGCAGCGCCCGTCGGTCGGCTGAGGCCACCGACAGCGAGAAGGGGGCCGACACATAGGCGAGGTTGGCCGAGAACAGCCCCCGACCGCCTGGCACGTCGCTGCGCCAGGACAGTTGTTTGCCTCCGGGCAGCAGCGAGATGGTCGACCCAGGGACGCCGTAGGTGCGCTCGTAGTGTGCGCGGGCCGAGTCGGCGGACTCCCAGGCCGAGAAGCGCACTTCGACCTCGTCTCCGCGGTAGGTCGTGATGCACAGGTGGCTGCCGATCTTGCCGCCCACGGTGGTCACTGGCGTCTCGCACTCCCAGTCGGCTGACGCCATGAAGGTGCGCAGGGTCGGATAGACCCAGGGGATCGCCGCCATGCCGGTGGGGTCGGGGCATCCTGCGAGCGTCGGTGCGCGGGAGTCGTCCCAGCACGTTGCCGCGGATTCCTGAGGGGTGGACGGCTCCTGCGCGAGCAGTTCCCGCAGACGAGGTAGTGAGGCAACGAGCGCCACGGCCAGGGCGGCGGCGGTGACGCCCGCGATCCAGCGGCCGGTCCGCCGGCGGGGCTCCTCCGGAGGAACTGCCTGGCGCACGGTGGGCGCGTCGATGCCACCGCCC
>JBAQXA010000189.1:0-1851 GCA_049299195.1 Nocardioides sp. | reverse complement strand
GTTGCTTATCCGTGGCGTGAGGATGTTGCATCAACTCTCGACCCGCGCCGCGCGGTACGTAAAGACACGGTCATGGCCGGGTGCCAGACCGGTCCTCGTTCCTCAGGTCGGGGTGCTCGACGGTCTTAAGGTAGCGGGTGGCGCCTTCGACGCTGAGTCCGAAGAGGTCGTAGATGCGGCGTACGTCGCCGCCGGTGGCGTGGATCTCGTGCAGGATGCGGTCTTCGCGCAGGGCCCGCGGGCGGATGCGGCTGTCCTTCCAGGGAAAGGACGGTCCGCTGGGGACGAGGCGCGGCGCGGTGCGTCGGTTGATGAGCAGGTGTGGGTTCGCGGTGGCCGGCCAGGTTCGGCTGCGGTGGTCGAGCCAAGCGGCGAGCCGGGTCCTGACGGGTGCGGCGAGCGGGATGTCGCGGCCGTCGACGTGGAGACGGCCATCGACGATGTCGGTCTGCTGCAGCTCGCGTACCTGCTTGCCGGTCAGACCATGGAAGGCCACCAGAGCGACAGCGAGCGCGAGGGCCGGGTTCGGCGAGTCCAGCTCGGCCCGGATCAATGCGGGGTCAAGCGGCAGCGGAAGGTTCGTGGCGACGCGGGTCAGGTCGATGCCCTTCATGGGGTTGGTGAAGACGAGTCGGCGGCCCTTGAGGATCTTAAACAGCGACTTGAGGCCGTTCTCCGCGAAGTGGCGTTGGCTGGTGCCGGCGGACAGGGCCACGAGCGCGGCCACGATGTCGTCCTTGCTGATCTCGGCGAACGACTGGCGCCCGGCTTCGACCCACGTCTGCACGACGGGCGCGAGGCCCTGGATGTGGAGCTCGACGGTCTCGGGTTCGCGGGGCAACTGGCGAGGTGCTTGTCGGGATCCTCCGAGCATGATCTGAAGCCACAGCTGGAGGTGGTTGCGCATGGCGTGCGGGAGGGCTCCGGACTCGATGAACTTGGTGTTGAAGTACCTCTCGACCCCGGTCGGGACGTCCTCGATCAGGAGCCCGGCTTCGGCGAGGACGTCGAGGGTGGAGGTGATGGTGCCGTCGTAGCGGCGCAACGCCACGACGTCACTGGCGCGGACCTTCGCGGTGGGAGTAGGCCGCAGGATCTGCAACAGCCGCAGGGACTGGATCACGGCATTGCGCTGCCTGACGCTCCAGCCATAGCGGCGGGCGTGATCGGCGACGATGGCCGCGCAGTACCGGGTCGATTCGCTGTCCTCGACCACGAGACGTTGGCGCAGCACCTCGGGATCGGGTTCCATGTCGAACATGGCCAGCTGCTCGAGCGCGTGGTCGTCGAAGCTGGTGCCGGGCTGGTAGGGCAGCTGATTCTTGTTCTTCTTCGACCACCGGCCATCCCAGGTGACGTAGTCGGGCACCGGCGTCAAGCGCCGCTTGAAGACCATGTTGGCGAAGGACAACTGCTGGCTGTCCTTGTTCGCCGCGGCGACATCGGGTGCTCGGCCGGGTTCCTGTTCGAGTCGGGCGTTCTCAAGGCACAGGCGACAGGCTTGTCGGTCGCTGACGTGGCTGGCGCGGCCGCAGTAGGCGCAGGTGCCCTTCGGGTAGTGGCTCTGCCACCAGCGACACGACCAGCAGGTCCAGTTGTGGCGGGGGTAGACGCCCCAGGCCAGGCAGCCCTTGCAGGATCCGATGTGCTCGGGGCTGCGGGGATGGCACCGGCTGCACAGCCCCTGGCTGAAGTAGTCGGTGCGGGCGCGGCAGCGGTCGCACGGTGGAGCCGCGAAGGGGCCGCCGGGCAGGCACTGATAGCAGAAGTCGACCCTGGGGCTGGTCCACGCGACGCGGTTGCTCTGGCACCGGTTGCATTTGGGCGGCAGCCGCAACGCCGCGTTGGGGC
>JBAQXA010000188.1:0-11289 GCA_049299195.1 Nocardioides sp. | reverse complement strand
GCCGCGGCTGCGCGCCGGGCAGGTCGCCAAGATTCGGGTGAAGTATGCCGGTGACCCGAGGTCGGTCAGCTACGCAGACGAGGCGCCGTGGCTCGCCACCGCCAATGAGGTGTCCGCGATCAACGAGCCTCACATCGCGCCGCTCTGGTTCCCCGCCAACGACCATCCCCGCGACCGGGCACGGGTCAAGGTGCGCGTTGAGGTCCCTCGCGGACTAGAGGGGATCTCCAACGGCGTGTTCGTGAAGAAGAAGCGAGCCGGTGCCTACACGCGCTGGACGTGGCGGTCCACCGACCCCATGGCTCCCTACCTCGCGTTCCTCCTCGTCGGCGACTTCCGGCTCCAACACGGCGTGACTGCCGGCCGCCCGTGGACCAATGCGGTCTCTCGGCAACTCAGCGCCGAGAAGCAGGCGAGCGGGTTGACCTGGCTGAAGAAGACCCCGACCGTGGTCTCCTGGCTTGAGGGCGAACTCGGCGCCTACCCGTTCTCGGTCACCGGCGGTGCGATCACGAGCGTCCCCACCGGCTTTGCCCTGGAGAACCAGACCCGCCCGGTGTATCCGGAGACGATGATCGGGCACGACGCCATCATGGTCCACGAGTTGGCGCACCAGTGGTTTGGTGACGCCATCACCGTGAATACCTGGCGCGAGATCTGGCTCAACGAAGGCTTCGCGACCTACAACGAAGCGCGCTACTGGGAGTCCCAGGGTCGGCGCACGGTGGATGAGTGGTTGACCGATACCTACGCCTCCCAGCCCGCCGACTCGCCCCTGTGGGACGTGCCGGTCAGCAACCCCGGCCCCAAGGGACTCTTCGACGAGGCGGTCTATGTGCGGGGCGGTATGACGCTCGCGGCGCTGCGCCGACTCATCGGCGATGAGCCCTTTGCCCAACTGATGCGCGATTGGGTCTCCTCCCGCCGGGGGAACACCGCCACCACCGCCCAGTTCATGGCGCTGGCCGAACAGGTCTCCGGCCAAGACCTCGATGCGTTCTTTAAGGACTGGTTGGTCGACACCGACCGGCCGGCGCTGCCCTAGCGGCCTACGGCGCCGCGGTCGGGGAGTGGCCCGGAGAATGGCCCGGAGAGTGACGCAGTCGCACCGATAGGCACGTGACGCAGCCCTCGAGCTTCTCGAACTCGGAGATGTCGACGGTGATCACCCGCAGGCCGCGTGCCTGGAAGGCCGCCGCCGACTCGGGTGCGCTGGCGGCCATTAACACAGAGTCGTCGTCGAGCACGACGACGTGGGCACCCGGCTCCTCCGAGACGGCGAGGAAGTCGCTCCAGATCGAGGTGTCGTCCACCAGCGGGGGATAGCCGATGACCGTGCCGTCCGGCAGCGCCGTGACGGCGGACTTGAGGTGGAGCACCTTGCTGAGCGGCACCCCGATGACCCGCGCGCCCTCCGGCCGCAACGCCGAGCGGAGTTGGGCGACCCCCATCGGGTTGGTCCGACCGCCGAGACCCACCCACACATCCGTGCCGTGCTTGAGGACGTCGCCGCCGTCAAGGGTGCCCGGGGTCTGGATCTGAGCGATCCGATAGCCCAGGTCCCGCAGCACTCGGGCGGTTCCGGCCACTTCATCGACCCGCTCGGGCGCTCCAGGACTCGCCAGCACGGCCAGATCGCCGTACATCACGACGGTGTCCTCGACGAACCCGCTATCGGGCAGATCCGGCGCCGGTGGGACCTCGATGAGCGTCCAGCCGGCACCCGCCAAGGCGGTGCAGTAGTTGGCCCATTGGGCGAACGCGAGTTCGGTGTCGACGGGCTGGCGACTGATGTGGGTGATGAGACCCTCCGCCAGGCGCGGGGAGGGTCGGCGTACTAACGCGGTCGGTCCGTTCATGAGGTAATCGTGACCCACGCGTGCTTGCGCGCGACCCAGGCATCGGTGGCGGACTCGATCACGACGCCGAACCGCTCGGCGCCCTCGGCGATGTTGTCGCGGGCCACGGGGAAGCTCACCCACGCCTCGGACTCCCCGGCCGGGATCGTCACGGTGCGACTCCGGGGGGCGAAGTCGGCTGACGTGGCCTCACCCGGTCGACTGCTGAGCGTCACCGTCACATCGTGGCCGCTCGTTCGGCCGAGCCACACCCGGACGCGGGCCAGTGCCCAGTCTCGGCGAGTCGGCTCGGCGACCGTGGCGGGGGAGACCGCGACGGCAGGGGCGCGCCGACTGTCGATCACCGCGACGCTGACCAGTTGCTGCGGCAACACCAAGCCGTCGGGGTTGGTCAGTTCGACGCCGAACTCTTCGGACTCCTCATCGATCTCGTCCGGCACCGCGGCGAGCGCAACGGTTTGGGTGACCTGCCCGGGTGCGAAGCGCACCCGCACCACGCGCGGAGTGACATCTTCGGTGCCGGCGGTCGCGGGGGTCGTGCGCACCGTGACCGATGCTCCGCGGGTGGTGGCGTGGTCAAGGGTGATCGTCACCGCCCCATGCGCTCCTTCGCGCGCAGGCGTAGTGCTGATGCGCGCCGTCGGAGTGGGCACACGGGGGAGACCGCTGCGGTCGAGGCTCGTGAAGCAGTAGCCGCGGGCCCTGGCGCTCTTGATGATTCGCGGGACGGCCGCAACCGAAGCGGGTGAGTTGGTCACGCCGTCGTGCTGGAGCACGATGTTGGTGCCGCCGGGGTGGAGTCGCGACAAGACCCGCTTGGTGATTGCGCGGGCGTTGCCCCCGGCCCAGTCGGCCGAATCCACCGTCCACAGCACGGGCACTAGGCCTTGGCTGACGATGGCCCTGCGCACCCGCCGGTCGATCGAACCGTAGGGCGGCCGCATCAGCCGGGAGGGCTTGATGCCCAAGGCGGTGAGTTCGCGGGCGGTATGCCGCAACGTCTTGCGCACCGCCGCCGACCGCTGCGTGCGCATGTCGGCATGCTGGTAGGAGTGGTTGGCGATCTTGAAGCCCTGGCGGGCGACGAACCGCGCCGTATCCGGCGCGCTCGCCACGCGCTCACCGACCATAAAGAAGGTGGCCGGGACGTCTCGCTTGACCAAGATCTTGACCAGCCGCCTGGTCAGCACCGGGTCGGGGCCGTCGTCGAAGGTGAGCGCGATCCATCCGCTGGAGCACTTGGGTTTGGGCGCGACCGCCGGAGCGGCGCCGGCTGGGGCGGTGAACCCCCCGACGAGGATCGCCAGGGTGCTCACGAATGCGGCGGCAGGCGCAAATCTCCGGGGCATGGTCCCAGCATGGTGGAGCGCCGTGCCGCTCATGGGCTCGCAACGCCGGGGACCCTGGAACAGACTGGCCCGGTTGGCGCACTGGTCCCAGCCGAGCACCGGTCAGCTGACAAAGGGCCGCATGGCCTTCGCCAGCAGGCTGGGGCGCCCGGTGAGGGACTCCTCGGCGTCCGCCGCCGTCATCGTCTGCAGCCCCGCGTTGACCAGGGTCCACCGCAGGGGTTCGGGCTCCCAGGGTCGTGACTGGTGGCCGACCCAGGGCAAGTCGGTCAGCTCGGTCCGGTCGCCCAACGAGAGATCGCGCAGCACGAGATCGCGCAGGGTGCGTCCGGCGAGGTTGGTCGTCGTGACGCCGTCACCGACATAGCCGCCGGCCCAGCCGATCCCCGTCGCCGGGTCCAAGCCGACCGATGCCCACCAGTCCCGCGCGATCCCCAACGGCCCGCCCCAGGCGTGGGTGAAACCAACCCCCTGCAAGACCGGGAAGAGATCCAACAACGTGCTGTGGAGGCGGGCGAAGACCCGCTGGTCGCGGTCGAAGGCTGGGTCGATGGTGGAGCCGTAGTGGTAGGGCGCACCGCGCCCCCCGAAGACCAATCGTCCCTCGGCGGTGCGCTGGCCGTAGATGATCAGGTTGCGATGGTCGTTGAACGTCTCGCGCCCGGCCAGACCGATCTGATCCCAGGTCGCTGCGTCGAGCGGCTCGCTGGCGATCATGAGCGAATAGACCGGGACGACCGCCCGGTTGAGGGCGGGGAGTTCGGCCGTGAACCCCTCGGTAGCGCGGATGATGTGGGTCGCCCGCACGGTGCCGCCCGAGGTGCCCAGCCGCCCGGGCTCGATCTCGGTGACCGTGGTCCGCTCATAGATGGTCGCGCCCTTGCGTTCGACCACCTCGGCCAGCCCGCGCACGAGTTTGCCCGGGTGCACCGCGGCACAGTCGGGGGTGTAGGTCGCCCCGAGCACACGCGTGCCGGCCAACCGCGCGCTGGCCTCCGCCGCATCCAGCCAGCACAACTTGTCCTCGCCGAGACCCCAAGACCGGGCATGGTCGAGTTCAGCGCGGGCTCGGGTCAGCTGCGCTCGACTCCGGATCAGCGAGAGGGTGCCGCCGCGGGTCAACCCCGCATCGATGCCTTCCGCGATCGTGACGCGTTCGAGTTCGCGCACGCTCGCGCGCATCTCGGCGTCGAGCGCGAGTGCCGCCGACCGCGACGAAGCGGCCGCGAGCGAGTCGAGCGACTTGGGAAACAAGGCAGACGCCCAGCCGCCGTTGCGTCCCGACGCCCCGAATCCGGCGTACTGCCGCTCCAGCAGCGCGATCTTCAGCCGGGGAGCCGCCTCCAGCAGGTAGTAGGCGGTCCAGAGCCCGGTAAAGCCAGCGCCGACGATCGCGACGTCGACATCGAGGTCGTCGTGGAGGGCGCTTCGGGCAGGCTCAACCGGTGGCCCACCTGCTGCCGGATCCAACCAGAGGCCGACTCCCGACACGGTGCCCTTGCTCGGACGGGATGGAGAGCTCAGCGCACACCCCACGAGTAGCTCTGCTTGCGCAACTTCAGATAGACGAAGGTCTCGGTGGTCTGCACGCCGGGCAGGGAACGAATGTGGGTGTTGAGGATCTGGAGCAACTGCTCGTCGCTCTCGCACACCACCTCGGCGATCATGTCGAAGGAGCCGGCCGTGATCACGACGTAGTCGACCTCGGGCATGGCGGCCAACGCATCGGCGGCCGCCTCCATGTCGCCCGAGATTTTGATCCCGATCAGCGCCTGCCGCGCGAAGCCCAGTTGGAGCGGGTCGGTGACTCCGACGATCTGGATCACACCCGAGTCGGTCAGCCGTTGGACGCGCTGGCGAACCGCCGCCTCGGAGAGCCCGACGACCTGGCCGATCGCGGCATACGACTTGCGGCCGTCGGCCTGCAGCTCTTCGATGATCTGCTTGGAGATGTCGTCGATATGGGGGTGTCCATTGGGTTTGCCGCCAGCGGGCGCGCCATGGCTGCTCTTCGACGTCATGGGGGCATGTTGTCAATCCGGCGGGCGGGTGGTCAACCAAGCGTCCGAGTGCCGTGCCAGAAACGGATTCCGTAGTGGGCCACCGAGTCGGCAACGACTTCCACGCCCGCGGGGTCGCCGGAGCCCCCTGACTCAGCACCCCATTACGCTGGGGCCATGGTGAGCCCTGATCAGGTGGACCGCTCGTTGGCCGATGCCGCGCCGGAGGTGCTGTGGCTCGATGATCCGGCCCGTCCGGGCCCCAGTGCGCCGCTGGATCGCACCGTCACCGCCGACCTGGTGGTGGTTGGCGGCGGCTACACCGGGCTCTGGACGGCGTTGCGCGCCAAGGAGCGGGACCCCCAAACCGACGTCGTGCTGGTGGAGGCGGGGGAGTGCGGGTGGCAGGCGAGTGGCCGCAACGGTGGTTTTGCCGCGGCGAGCCTCACGCACGGGTTCCTCAACGGGCAGGAGCGCTGGCCTGAGGAGCTCGCGCAACTCGACCGGCTCGGTGCCGACAACCTTGACGCGATCGGGCAGACCATCGCTCGCTACGACATCGACTGCAACTGGGAGCGGACCGGCGAACTCGACGTCGCCACCCGCGACCACGAGGTTGAAGGCCTGGTTGAGTACGGCGAAGCGCTGGCGGCCGCCGGCCATGACGTGACGATCCTTGATCGCGAGCAGGTGCAAGGCCTCGTCGCCTCCCCGTCCTACCGTGCCGGGCTGCTCGACGGGCACGGCGTGGCGATGGTGGAGCCGGCCCGCTTGGCGTGGGGCCTGCGGCAAGCCTGTCTGGACCAGGGCGTCCGGATCTTCGAGCAGACCAGAGCCCTCGACCTGGAGAACGACGGCCACACGATGGTCGTCACGACCGACCACGGCAAGGTGTTGGCCCGGCGGGTGGCGCTGGCGACCAACGCGTTTCCGCCGTTGCTGGCGCGGCTGAAGCTGATGACCGTGCCCGTTTATGACTACGTGCTCGCGACCGAGCCCCTGTCGGCCGCGCAACGTGCCTCGATCAAGTGGCAGGGCCGGCAAGGCATCGGCGACAGCGGCAACATGTTCCACTACTACCGGCTCACGCGAGACGACCGGATCGCGTTCGGTGGCTACGACGCGGTCTATCACTACGGGTCCAAGATCGACCCGGCGCTGGAGCAGGCCGGATCGACCCACCGGACGCTGGCAACCCACTTCTTTGAGACCTTCCCACAGTTGGAGGGCTTGCGATTCACCCATAAGTGGGCCGGCGTCATCGACACCTGCACCCGCTTTGCGGCGTTCTGGGGGACGGCTTATGAGGGGCGCGTCGCCTATGTCCAGGGCTACACCGGGCTCGGCGTCGCGGCCACGCGCTTCGGCGCCGAGGTGATGCTCGATCTGCTCTCCGGAGACGAGACCGAGCTGACCCGGCTGCGGATGGTGCGGGAGAAGCCGATGCCGTTCCCGCCCGAGCCGATCCGGTATGCCGGCATCACCATGACGCGGCACTCGCTCGACCGAGCCGACGGCAACGGGGGCAAGCGCAACCTGTGGCTGCGTGCCCTCGACCGCATGGGCTTGGGCTTCGACTCCTGATTGGCACCCGGAGCTGACCGCGCTGGCCCGACGCCGAGCCCAGCCCGGATTCGTGGTTGGATCCTGAGTCATGGGTGAGTGGATCTATCTGATCATCGCGATCGCGGTCGTCTTCCTGGGTGTCCTTGTCGGGCTGCTGACCCGCGGGCGCGGCAAGGCGAGGCTCGAACCGGACACGCGCACCGATGTCATCGTCGGTCCCCGTGATGGTGAGGGCGATGGCGGTGGCGATGCAGAGGCTCCCCTTGAGGAGCCGGGCGCGCTCGATGCGCCGGCCGTCACGCTGGACCGACCCGAGGGGACGGCGTCCCGCCTGCAGCGGCTGCGCGCGCGACTGGCCGGCACCCAAGGCGGGCTGGGCAAGGGACTGCTGGCGCTGCTCTCCCGAGACCGGCTCGACGAGGACACCTGGGAGTCGATCGAGGACACCCTGCTCGGTGCCGACCTAGGGGTGGCACCGACCCAGCAGGTCGTCGACAACCTGCGTACTCGGCTGCGAGTCGAAGGGGTAGGTGCCCCGGACGCACGCGGCGTACTGCGCGAGGAGCTCGTCGCCATTGTCGACCCGACCATGGACCGGCGCATCCAAGTCACGGGCGCCGACGGTGCGCCGGGAGTGGTGCTGGTTGTCGGGGTCAACGGCTCCGGCAAGACGACCACGGTCGGCAAGATCGCACGGATCCTGGTCGCGGAAGACAAGCACGTCGTCCTGGGTGCCGCCGACACCTTCCGAGCCGCGGCCGTGGACCAGTTGGCCACCTGGGGCGAGCGCGTCGGCGTGGAGGTGGTCCGCGGCACCGAGGGGGGCGACCCGGCCGCGGTGGCCTTTGAGGCGGTCCGCGAAGGCGTGCATGCCGGCGCCGACGTCGTCGTGATCGACACCGCCGGACGGCTGCAGAACAAGGCCGGCTTGATGGACGAACTCAGCAAGGTCAAGCGCGTCATTGAGAAGCAGGCGCCGGTGACCGAGGTGCTGCTCGTCCTCGATGCCACGACCGGGCAAAACGGGCTGATCCAGGCCCGAGTGTTCTCCGAGGTCGTCGACGTCACCGGCATCGTGCTAACCAAGCTGGACGGCTCCGCCAAGGGCGGCATCGTCGTGGCGGTGCAGCGCGAACTCGGCGTCCCGGTCAAGCTCGTGGGCCTCGGTGAAGGCCCCGACGACCTAGCGCCCTTCGACGCCGCGGCGTTCGTCGACGCCCTGCTCGGCTAGGTGTGATGCCCAGGCGCGCGGTGGCGCACTTGTCGTCGGCGCCCGATCAACCCGTCGTCCTCGATGGCGGGCTGGCCACTCGGCTGGAGGCACGTGGTCACGATCTGAGTGGGGATCTCTGGTCGGCACAACTCCTCCTCGACCGCCCCGACGAGATCGAGGCAGCGCACGTCGACTTCTTTGAGGCCAGAGCTCAGGTGGCCACCTCCGCGTCCTACCAACTCTCTCGTGAGGGTCTGGCGGCGTTGGGTCGGGAGGACGATTTCGAGGCGCTCCTGCGGCGCTCGGTCGAGCGGGCGCGGGCCGCCGCGGAGCCCTATGCCGGACTCGTGGCTGCGTCGATCGGGCCGTATGGCGCGATGCTGGCCGATGGTCAGGAGTACACGGGTGCCTACCAGCTTGACCCCGCGACCGAGGTGGACTGGCTGCGGAAGTGGCACCGACCGCGCCTGGAGATCCTGGCAGACGCGGGCGCTGATCTGCTGGCCATCGAGACGATCCCCTGTCTTGCCGAGGTCGAGGCACTTCTGGCTGAGGCGGAGCGCGTCGGAGTCCCGTGTTGGCTGGCCCTCACCGCAGACGGTCCCCACACCCGCAGAGGCGAGCCCATCGCAGAAGCGTTTAGCGCGGCTGGAGATGTCGCTCAGGTGCTGGCCGTGGGCGTCAACTGCTGCCCGCCCGACGCGGTGACCGACCTGGTGCGCAGCGCCGCACGACTCTCCGGCAAACCGGCCATCGCCTATCCCAACTCCGGGGAAACGTGGCTGGGTGACGCGCGCGCGTGGAGCGGTGCTTCCCACGCGTCGGTCGAGAGGCTCGCCCGACTCTCGGGGGAGTGGGTCTCCGCCGGGGCACGCTGGATCGGTGGCTGCTGTCGCGTCGGACCCTCCGAAATCGCCGAAATCGCCGAGTTGGCCGCGAGCCTGGGCTCCTAGTTCAGCGGCTCGTCATACCGGAAGATGTCGGCCATGCCGTCCAGTCCGCCTGGGGCAAGGGTCTGGTCACCGGAGACGAAGACGATGCTGTGGCCATCGGCGGTCACGCTTGGGGCAAATCCACCGCCAGTCCCTGCGGTGACTCGCCGAAGATCCCTCGCCGCCGGGTCCAGGACGAAGACATCGGTGGTCTCGGTGGTGTCGCCGGGGACTCCCGAGATGTCGCTTGACGCGAAGATCGCGCGCGTGCCGTCTGCGGACAGGGAGACGGGGTAATACTCCGGCGACACCCCCGGCAGCGGCGCAAAGCTCGACAGCGTGAGCAGGTCGAAAAACATCAGCGATGTCTCGGGTGGGCCGAAGCCGGTGTCGCTCGTGGCGTAGTAGGCCACCACACCGCTGTTTTCGGAGATGGCGGGCGCCTCGGAGCTGAGGTTGCCCCCCGGCAGATGCACTGTCGATGCGTTCTGGGCGTCAAAGACGGCAACGGTGTAGGGCTCGCCAGCGGCCCGCGAGGTAAAGGCGGTGAACCGCCCGTCACCCGATGTGGCCGGGTCAGAAGCATCAGCCGCGATGCGTTCGATGCTCCCATCGGCGAGGGAGTAGCGATAGACCGACAGCCCGTCGTTAGCGTCGCCGGGCAGCAGATCGCTGGCAGACGACTCGAAGACCACGAAGTGTCCGTCGGCTGAGATCGCAGCGTCTGAACTGTCGCCGTTGCCGGCGGTGCACCGGGTGATCTCACCGGTGGTCGTGTCGACGACATAGACGTCCCACAGGCCGTTGACATCTTCGGGGACGAGCACCGCGTTGGTGCCGAAGGTCACGTAGCGGCCGTCGCGCGAAATGCTCGGCGGGTCATAGTCGGCCGTGCCGCCGCGAGTCAGGCGGCGGATCGCCTGGTTGGCTGTGTCGTAGACGAAGATGTCCCAATAGATCGGGTCGAGGTCGCCGGCGAGGTTAGACGATGACGAGCCGAACGCGATTTTGCTCCCGTCGCCAGAGATGGCGGGCCACGCGCTCACCGAGTCACCGGCCGTGATGCGGGAGAAGGCTGACGTGGCCGTCGCCTCGAAGGTGTAGGTCGGCGCCGACCTGAGCGGGGACCAACCCAGGCTGGAGGCGACCCGGACCCGCACGCTGCCGGGGGCGTGGGCGGGGGTGGTGACCCGAAGCCGTCGTGGGGAGAGCACCCGCACAAACGTGCCACGAGTCTTGCCGAAGTAGACCCGGGTATGCCGCGTGAAGCCACGACCGCGCAGCGTCACCCGCTCTCCTCCGGCCTCGGGTCCGGCAGCAGGGCTGACCGCCCACACCCTCGGGCTGTCGGTAGCGGTAGCGGGAGAGACGCCCGCCAGCAGCGCGAACGCGAGCAGGACCACCATGAGCGAGGCCAGAGTTGCTGATCGACGCGTCGGCATCGCTACCACCGGACTTCCTGAGCGAAGGAGCTGGGCTAGTCCGCAGCCTACTCAGGAGGGGCCAGTTGGTGGGCCACTTTGGCACCGAGCGGCATACGCCGGAGGCCGGGGAGCGCCCTTGACCGCGCCCTGGCCTCAGGTGCAGGTCAGCCCGCCGTCGACGGCCAGGGTCTGGCCGGTGATGTAACCGGCGGCGTCGGAGGCCAGGAAGACCGCAGTGGCCGCGAGTTCGTGGCCCTCACCCTTGCGGCCGGCCAGCACCCGCCAGCCGATGAGGTCGAGGTAGCCCTCGGGGTATTGCGCGGTCATCTCGGACTCAAAAAAGCCCGGCGCGATCGCGTTGACACGGATCCCTTTGCGGCCCGTCCACTGCTGGGCCAGGTCACGCGTGAGACCGATCAGGCCGGCCTTGCTCGCCGAGTACGCCGCTTGGGGCAGCCCGGCGGTCGTCAACCCCAGGATCGAGGAGATGTTGATGATGCTGGAGCCGGGGGTCATTACCCGGCCACACGCCTGTGCCATCCAGTAGCAGCCATTGAGATTGACGTCGATCACCTGACGGAACTGATCGGGAGTCTCCCGGGTCGCGGGGACCGCCGTGCCGATGCCTGCGTTGTTGATCAGGACATCCACGTGGCCGAACTCAGCCATCGCGGCATCGACGAGGGCCTGACACTGAGCCGGATCGGCGACATCGGTGGTGACGCACAACGCCTGGCGGCCGGCGGCCCGCACGAGCTCGGCCGTGTGCTCCAACCGGTCGGCGCGGCGGGCGCCGAGCACGACATCGGCCCCGGCCTCGGCGAACCCACGCGCGAAGGCGACCCCCAAACCGCTCGAGGCGCCGGTGACGATCGCGACCTTGCCGTCAAGACGAAATAGCTCGGGGAGGCTCATCGGACGCACGTTACTCACCGATCCCCTAGAC
>JBAQXA010000187.1:0-3423 GCA_049299195.1 Nocardioides sp. | reverse complement strand
GCTGCCGGCCGACATGTGGCCGAGGGTGCCTGCCGGCAGCACCAGCTCGTTGCCAGACGAATCACGGTGCGCCACAGCGCCTTCGACGACCCAGGTGAGGATCTCCATGTTCTGGTGCTGGTGGGTGTCGAGCCCCTCGCCGGGATCGACGAGGTCGTCGTTGTGCACCACCAGCACACCGTGGGCATTGCCAAACAGGTCGTAGTTGCCCGTGGCGGGGAAGCTCTGCCGCGAGGTGAGCCATTCGTTGGCCCAGTGCAGCCTGTCGGCGGCGCGCACGGCGGTGCGTGTCATGGCTTGGTCCTTTCATCGAGTTGGGTGGCGAGCACGTCCATCGCGGCCACCAGGTGGCTCGCCTGCTCGGGGGAGAGAACGTCAAAGAAGAGCTCGGTGACAAGTGCCCGGTGCCCGGCGGCGGCAGCGGCGAAGGCGGCCCGGCCTTCGGGGGTGAGCGCTGCGTAGCTGCCCCGTCGGTCCTCGGCAACGGCCTCTCGCCGGAGCCAGCCGCGCTTGCAGAGCTGATCCATTTGATAGGTGAGTCGGGAAGCGGAGAAGACCATGCGCTGGGCAATCTCCTTCATTCGGAGACGGCCCTCCGGCGCCTCGGTGAGCAGCAGCAGGACGTGGTAGTCGGCCAGCGTCATTCCGCCGTCGCGCCGCAACTCGTCGTCGACGGCGGTGCTGAGCCTGGCGCTGGTTTCGATAAACCGGCGCCAGGCCAGCTCGGTGCCCGACGGAACCTGCTCAGCGAGCGACATGCGGCATCAGCGCGCCGTCGGGGATCACGCCCAGGCGGCCTGCCTGGTAATCCTCCATGGCCTCGATCAGCTGCTGGCGAGTGTTCATCACGAACGGGCCGTAGGCGACGACGGGCTCGCGGATCGGCTGGCCGCCCAGCAACAGCACCTCCATCGCGGGGCGATGCGAGTCCTGGCCGTGCGCGTCGGCCGACACGCTGATGCTGTTGCCCGCGCCGAGTACGGCCAGCTGGCCGCCGGTGATCGGGCGACGCTCCGCGCCGACGGTGCCGTTGCCGGACAGCACATAGACGAGGCCGTTGAAGTCCTCGCGCCACGGCACCGTCAGCTGCGCGCCGGGGGCCAGGGTGGCGTGCGCCAGCGTGATCGGGGTGTGGGTGGATCCGGGTCCGGCGTGGCCGTCGATCTCGCCGGCGATGACCCGCACCAGTGCGCCGCCGTCCGAGCTCGCGACGAGTGCAGTCTGGTTGCCCTCCAAGTTCTGGTACTGCGGGGTGAGGAACTTGTCCTTGGCAGGCAGGTTGACCCACAACTGCACGCCGTGGAACGTACCGCCGGATTCGACGAGCTCCGCGGGCGGCGTCTCGATGTGCAGGATGCCCGCGCCTGCGGTCATCCACTGCGTGGCGCCGTCGGCGATGAGGCCGCCGCCGCCCACCGAGTCTTGGTGCTGGAACAGCCCGTCGATCATGTAGGTGACGGTCTCGAAGCCGCGGTGCGGGTGCCAGGACGTGCCCTTGGGCTCGCCGGGATCGTACTCGACCTCACCCATTTGGTCCATGTGGATGAACGGGTCGAGGGCCGCGGGTGAAACCCCAGCGAAAGCGCGAACAACGGGGAATCCTTCGCCCTCGTAGCCGCGTGGGCCGGTGGTGAGGCTGGTCACGGTGCGCGCGTGTGCTGCATCGACGGACTCGGGCAGACGGGGGAGAGTGAGCGTATCGGAGGTGATGGCGGGCATGTCGTCTCCTAGGTTGTTCAGATTTGAACTATTACATACCGGGTAACGCTGCGCAATCGAGACCTATTCCTCATCCCCAAGGGGTAGGCGAATGCCACTGACAACGGTCATAATCAGATCCATGGCCATCAACCCGCTTAATGACCGCCCCGGCCGCGAACGGCAGCGTTTGCGCAAGCTGGCGCAGGCTGCGATGAACGCCGACCAGACCGTGGGTCAGGTCGAGGGCATCGTCGAAGATCTGGGTCCGGTCCTGCAGGGCCTCACCGGCACCATTGGCGAACTTGACGGAGCCATCGACAATCTTGAGACCACGCTGGAGCGCTTGAACGCCTCGCTGGACAACGTCGACAACACTGTCAATCGCATGGCGGGCGTCGTTACGCGACTAGAACGCGTGGTCAGCCAGGTGGAAGTGCTCGTGTCGATCGGTGAGACCGCGATGAAGCCGCTCGGTGCGCTGGAGTCCGCGGGCCGCGGCGTCGCCGGTCTGCTGGGCTTTGGCGGCAAGCCGCACCACGGAACTCCGCAGGTAATGCCGCCCCGTTAGGACTTAAGTCCCCTACGATTCGACACACGTCAATCGTTAGGAGATTCGTGTGAATACGGACTCGATCGGGGCCAAGTGGGCCGCCGAACTGTTCGGAACGTTCTGGCTTGTATTCGGCGGCTGCGGCAGCGCGATCTTTGCTGCCAAGTTCGTCACCGGCGCCGACGGTGCCGATGGGATCACCCATCAGGTTCAGCTCGGCATCGGCTTCCTCGGCGTCGCGCTGGCCTTCGGCCTGACCGTGATGACCATGGTCTACGCCGTGGGTTGGATCTCGGGCGGACACTTCAATCCCGCCGTCACCCTCGGTGCTGCCGCCAGCGGCCGCTTCCCGTGGAAGGACGTCCTCGGCTACTGGGTGGCGCAGGTAGTGGGCGGTCTGCTCGCCGGCCTGGCACTCTGGGGCATCGCCAGCGGCAAGCCCGGCTGGGACCGCATCGGCAACATGGCCGCCAACGGCTTCGGTGATCACTCGCCGGGTAGCTACTCGATGCTCGCCGTGCTCATCGCCGAGGTCCTGCTGACCGGCTTCTTCGTGATCATCATCTTGGGTGCCACCCACGGCAGCGCACCGGTGGGCTTCGCCGGCATCGCCATCGGCCTGGCGCTGACCCTGATCCACCTGATCTCGATCCCGATCTCGAACACCTCGGTGAACCCGGCGCGTTCGACCGCCGTCGCCTTCTTCAACGGCAACGGTGCTCCGGGTCAGCTGTGGCTGTTCTGGCTGGCCCCGCTCATCGGTGGCCTGCTCGGCGGCGTGCTGTTCCCGCTGATCTGGGAGCGCACCCCGTTTGCCGATGTCGACATTCGCGGAGTCGAATAGTCTTAAGGCATGCAACATTCGGAACGCACCCTGGTTGGGGAACGCGGCCGGAACATCGTCTACGACGTCTATCGCCCGGATTCCCCGGCGGTAGGCGTCGTAGCGCTTGTTCACGGCCTTGGAGAACATGCCGGCCGCTACGGCCACGTCGTCGCGCGATTGACTGACGCGGGTTACCTCGTCATCGCGCCGGACCATGCCGGACACGGCCGGTCGGGCGGAAAGCGCATGGGAGTCACCGACTTTGGTGATTTCGTCGGCGACCTGGGCCGCGTGATTGGCGCGGTGGAGCACGACGACCTGCCGCTGTATGTGGTCGGCCACAGCA
>JBAQXA010000186.1:0-2615 GCA_049299195.1 Nocardioides sp. | reverse complement strand
GCCCCAGACCTCGTGGAGGAGCTGTTCGCGGGTGAAGGCGCGACGGGGCTCGGAGGCGAGCTTGGCGAGCAGGTCGAACTCGACCTTCGTCAGGTCGAGGAGATTGCCGTCGAGCGTCGTCTCGCGGGCCGCCATGTCGACGCGCAGGGGGCCGAAGTCCCAGACCTCGGGGTCGGCGCTGACACGGGGGCGCCGGCGCATCGCGGCGATGCGCGCCGCGAGTTCGCGGGCCGAGAACGGCTTGGTGACGTAGTCGTCGGCCCCCATCGTCAGGCCGACGACGCGGTCGACCTCGTCGGTGCGGCCGGTGACCATGATCAGGTAGGCGTCGGAGAAGTCTCTTAGTCTGCGGCAGACTTCAAAGCCGTCGAGGCCCGGGAGGCCGATGTCGAGGAGGACGAGCTCGGGCTTGCGGGAGCGGGCGAGGCCGAGGCCGGTCTCGCCGTCGTGGGCGACGAGGACGTTGAAACCCTCGCGTTGGAGCAGTTTGGCGCCGATGAGCGCGTACTCCTTGCTGTCCTCGATGAGCAGCGCAACCGGTGCGGGCATGCCCCCATCCTCGCAGGGTTGACGCCATTGAGCCGGTTGCCCCGCAAGGGACTGACAATTCGCTCGACTCGGTGTGACTGGCTAACCCCAGGAGTCCGCGCTAGGCGAGGTGGGATGAGGCGCGAGCCGTCAGGCCACCCGTTGCCGCCGGAGGACAATCCGGACTGCTTCCAGAACGCGACCACAGAGGGAGTCACCTTCGGTCGCAGTTTCCCAACGACCGATTATCTCCCCGGCCAACACAATTGCCTCCTGATCGGCCAGCCAGAGTCGCGCACGGTAAATGAGGTCTGCTCTCGCGGCAACGCCCGCGAGAGCAATTGGCCCTAACACGAGTAGTAAAGCCAAGACTACCTCGATACAGCCAAACCAGCCTTTGGGCCAGCTCGTGTGCAGCCAGTACCCAAAGATGGAACCTGTCGCCGCCAGACCGGCAAGGAAACTAAGCCAAATGGTCGGACGGTGGATAGCTACCCTGAGCACTCCGCTAACGGGAACCATGACCCTTTGAGTGGGTCCTTTGCGCCAAGAGGCTAAGCCCCATCTAGGAGCAGGCTGGGATGTCAAGTCATGCTTCTGGCGTAGCTGCGTGATGATAGCAAGCAGCCAACGTGGTTCGTCATGCACTTCCAGCTCGCCCAGTTTCCATCGTGCTCGTGATACGAGTGACTCATTCAGCGCACCCTGTGAGTCAATACTCCTGAGCTCAGCGAGGAAGGCGCCTGGGCTGTATTGGTCTTCAAGCTCTTGATCGTCTCGCTCGCCCTGCATCCCCAGAAAGACTCCCACTAAGCCTAAACCTAATAGCCCAACGTCGAAAGCGAATGCTCCATACATAAACTTCCCTCCTGCCATGAGTGAGCCAGCCAGGCCGCTGACTAATGAAGCGAAGTATGCGACGACAGGTAAGGCAACCCACACCTCCCACTTAGCCCTTCGCTGGCGTGCGGGAAGGAACCGATAGCCGACAACTGCGAAGTTGCCGAATCCCGCGATTGCGAGAACTCGGATTGGCCCCAAGGGCAGCGCTAGCAGCCATACGACTAGCGCCACATGCATCGCGATCTCCCAAGATCGCGTACTGTCGTTGGGAACCGCCGCCTGTGTGATGTGCCAAACCCGGACCATGTCATTAGTCTGAGCCAACGCTCTGACATCGGGTCGACCGCAGCCGCAGACCATGGCGCAGTCCGTGGAGCACCCTGGGGCAAGCCACCGAGGGTGGCGGCCCATGGCTCCCCTTGGCCGTAGGGTGCCAGCGGGCTTCCGCGCACCTTTCTGGCATGCTGGGTTAGGTGAGTACGGGGGAGATGGCCTGCTCGAGGGGCTGCACGAGAGTCTGATCACGAGTGCGCTAGAGAGGCGCTTGGCAGGCCTCGCAAACACTGAGATCCAGCGAGGAGCAGTCGACGAAGCTGACGCGCCGGACGTGCTGGCAAGGCACGTTCGAGACGTCACCCTGCGGGCCCTCCGCCAGGAGAAGGACGCAGGTCGCCGGCTCGCATTGGTCAACCGCCTGGTCGATGAACTGGGAGCCCCTGAAGATTCGGTCGCCGCCGCGGGGCAGCTCCTGGCCCCTCGGCATGCCGCCTGCACCCGGCGGCGTCGTGCCCGGCCAGCGCGAGCGCCCCTCCACCCCGCTGTCCGATGCCGCACTCCTCACGAACGCCCTGGGGGAGCCAGGAGTCGGGCACGAGATCCGGGCCGAGTTGGCGAGCGCTGACCGCGTCGACGTCATCATGGCGTTCGTCAAGTGGTTCGGCTTGCGACTCTTCCAGGACCGGCTCAAAGCCGCACGGGACCGCGGAGTCCCCCTCCGGATCATCACGACGACGCAGATGGGGGCCACCGAGAGGGCGGCGCTCGATCGGCTCGTCGGAGACTTCGGGGCGCAGGTCAAGGTCCAGTACGACGCCCAGCGCACCCGACTCCACACCAAGTCGACGTCCCGGCGATCAACACGGTTCTCTTCCTCCTGCCCACGGCAGAGCTCTACCGTGTTCCTCCAGCAACTCGGGCGTGGATTGCGCCGGGCCAAGGACAAGGCCGTCCTCACCGCTCTCGAC
>JBAQXA010000185.1:0-3669 GCA_049299195.1 Nocardioides sp. | reverse complement strand
CCGCCAGGATGCTCTTGATCAGCCGGGATGCGTCGGCCACCGGGCACTCCGGGCTGGCCCGAGCCGCCGCCAACAAGTCGATCCGCTCGACCAGCTCGGCGCTCTCCCACAGTGGCTCCCACGTGCCCGAGCCCGGTCGAATCCGCCCGGCAGCAACCTCCTGCATGGCCAAGAGCGCGCCGCCCCCGAGCAACGACACGCTGGGGTGCACGCCCGCGCGACCCAGCGCGCGCGTCAACACGGGGATGGCTGCCCGGATGGGAAGGCGCAGGCTGCGGCGGCCGTCGGTGAACTCCACCTCGACGTGTCTGGGTGGGTCGGCCAGGTGGAGCGTGGCGGGGCCCGACATCGGGATCGCGCTCATCTCACCTCCGGTAGATCACCCGCCGCAGCGGTCTCAAGCCTGGCTCCGTGACCTTAACGGTGGGCGCCGACAGCCCCGCCCGTTGCGCTGATTTTCCGGAAATAGGAACGTCTCAAAACCGGTCAACAGAGTGGTGCAGGGACGAACTCAGCGGGCTACTCTTGCCGCAGGCGCGCCAGGGCGACCCCATGTTGAGACTGCCCAGCGAAGGCCAAGAGTCGGCGGACCAAGCCCCCCCGGTCCGCCGACTCGCCAATTTTTCGCCCTCGGCCCCGGCGCCCCAACCCCGGCCGAGCACCCCCAGCGCTACCAGATGCGCACGCGCTCGTCGGGATCGAGCCACAACCCATCACCGGTCGCCGTCTCAAAGACCTCGTGGAACTCATCGAGGTTGCGCACGATGTTGGCGCGGAACTCCGGCGGGGAGTGCGGGTCGATGGTCAGGTATTGCAGGTCGAGCTCCTTGCGCCGCTTGCTGCGCCAGACGTGGCCCCAGTTGAGGAAGAGCTTGCGCCGATCCTCGACCGACGCCGCCCCGCCCTGGGAGATGACGTAGGCCTTGTGGCCGATGGTCAGCCCGCCGAGATCACCGATGTTTTCCCCCACGGTCAGAGCCCCATTGACGTGTTCGCCGGGGAGATTGCGCGGCTCGAAGACGTCGTACTGCTCGATCAGGGCCTTGGACTTCACCTCGAAGGCGGCCTTGTCCGCCGCGCTCCACCAGTCGTTGAGGTTGCCGGCGCCGTCGTATTGCGCGCCCTGATCGTCGAAGCCATGGCCGATCTCGTGGCCGATCACCGCGCCGATCCCGCCGTAGTTCTCCGCGGGCTCCGCGTCGGGGGAGAAGAACGGCTTCTGCAAGATGCCTGCCGGGAAGCAGATCTCGTTGGTCCCGGGGTTGTAGTAGGCATTGACGGTCTGCGGGAGCATGAACCACTCATCGCGGTCGACCGGGGCGCCGATCTTGGCGAGCTCGCGGTCGGTTTCGAAGGCCGCCGCCGCCCACAGGTTCGCGATCAGATCGCCGCGCTCGATCGCCAGCGCGGAGTAGTCGCGGAAGGTCTCGGGATAGCCGATCTTGGGCCGGAAGGTCTGCAACTTCTCATAGGCCCGCTCCTTGGTCTCCGGGCTCATCCAGTCGAGCTCGCTGATCGACTGCCGGTAGGCCTCCAGGAGGTTGGCCACCAGCTCATCCATCATCGCCTTGGAGGTCGGCGGGAAATGCCGGATGACGTATTCGCGCCCGAGCGCCTCACCCAGCGCCCCCTCGACCAGGGCCACCCCACGCTTCCAGCGGGCGCGCAGCTCCGGCGTACCCGACAGGGTGCGGGCATAGAAGTCGAAGTTGGCCTGCACGAACGCATCGGAGAGGTAGGGCGCCGCCGAGCGCACGATCTTGAGCGCCAGCAGCGTGCGCCACTGCTCGATCGGCACCTCGGTGAGCACCCCGGCGAGGTGGGCGAAGTTGGACGGCTGCCGCACGTTGACCTCGGCAAACGTCCGCTCGTCGCCGCCCATGGCCGCGACATAGCGGTCCCAGTCGAAGGTCGGGCAGAGCTCGCGCAGCTGCTCCAGCGAGTGCAGGTTGTAGGTCTTGATGACGTCGCGGGTGGCCGCCCGCTCCCAGTGCCCGGCCGCGAGGCGAGTCTCGACCGCCAGGACCGTGGCCGCGGCGGCCGCCGGGTCGGCGTACCCGATCAGGCCGAACATCTTCTCGCAGAAGCCGAGGTAGGCCGCGCGAACCTCGGCGAACTTGTCCTCGCGGTAGTAGGTCTCGTCGGGCAGGCCCAGGCCCCCCTGCACGAGGTTGACGAGATAGCGCTCGGAGTTGCGGTCGTCGTTGTCGATGTAGGAGCCGAAGATGCTCGACCCACCGCGCCGCTCGAAGCGGCCGAGGAAGTCGGCCAGCTCGCCGAGGTCGGAGACTGCGGCGGCTTCGTCGAGGAGGCCACGGATCGGCTCGGCCCCGCGGGCCTCGATCGCGGCTTCGTCCATGAAGGATGCATAGAGATCGGCGATCTTGCGGCTGTCGCCGGCGGCGGAGGAGTCGGCGGCGAGCTCCTCGATGATCGCGTGGACCTGCTGCTCGGCGCGCTCGGCGAGCGTCGCTGCCGGACCCCAGCTGGAGCGGTCCGAGGGGATCTCGGCGGTGTCGAGCCAGGTGCCGTTGACGTAGCCGAAGAGGTCGTCCTGGGGACGGATAGCGGGGTTCATGCCCTCGCGGGCGTCATCAAGAATCGTCACCCGGCCGAGCTTACCGACCGCCACCCCCAGCCCAGCCTGCTCAGCTCAGCTTGACGATGCTCTTGCCGATGCCGCGCCGCTCATCGAGGTCGGTGAGCGCCTGGGCAAACTGCGCCAGGGCGTACGACGTGCCGATCGGCGGCTTGATCGCGTGCCGCTCCATCAACTCCATCAGGTCGCGCCACTGCTGCTGCACGAAGCCGGGGGTGGTCAGCGCGTAGGCACCCCAGCCGACGCCGCGCACGTCGATGTTGCCGAGCAGCAGCCGGTTGACCCTGACCTCCGGGATGCCGGTGCCCGCGGCGAAGCCGACGACCAGCAGGCGCCCGAGCGGGGCGAGGGAGCGCAGGCTGTCGGTGAACTGGTCGCCGCCGACGACATCGACGATCAGATCAACGCCTCGGCCACCGGTCAGGTCAGCGACCTGCTCCTTGAAGTCGGTCGCCAAGACGGCCTCGTCGGCGCCGTGGGCGCGCGCGAAGGCGGCCTTCTCCTCAGTCGAAACCACGGCGATGACGCGTGCCCCGAGCGCGTGGGACAACTGGACCGTCGCCGTCCCGACGCCTCCGGCGGCGCCGTGCACCAAGACCGTCTCGCCCGCCCGCAATTGGCCCCGGTGGACGAGGGCGAAGTGGGCGGTGAGGTAGTTGAGCGGCAGCGCGGCGCCCTCGTCATACGTGAAGGAGTCGGGAAGTGGGAAGACCAGGTTGGCCGGCGCGCAGACGCGTTCGGCAGCGGCACCGTGGCTGACGATGCCGGCGACGCGCTGGCCCTCGACCAGTCCGGGGGCGGCGGTGAGGGCGGTGCCGGCAAAGTCGAGCCCGAGCACGAAGGGCGGCTCGGGACGCACTTGATAGCGGCCCTGGCTGAGCAGCAGGTCGGGGAAGCTAACCCCGACCGCTTCGACGGCGACGAGCAGCTCGCCGGCGCGCGATGTGGGCGCGGGGACTTCCAGGATCTCGACGGCGCCCGGGCCGGTCGCAGCGGTCACCACGGCGGCGCGCATCGAGGAGGTCATCGGGAGTTGCGCCACTCCTGGTTGGCGCTCACGCCGACCAGCA
>JBAQXA010000184.1:0-6165 GCA_049299195.1 Nocardioides sp. | reverse complement strand
CACCAAGTGAGCGCCAACGAGCCGCCGTCGCCGACGCGCTCCGCCTCGCCGATCACTGGCTCGACTCGGCCACGGGCTTCCCCTCCGGCATCACTCAGACGGCCGCCTGGAGCAAGGCCGAGTGGATCGTCAACACCTCCGACCGCTGGAAGCTCCTCGTCGAACCCGTGGCCGGCCAGGCCATCGGCGCACTCGGGGGCGCGCTCCCGCAGGAGGCCCGCGACGCCATGGGCCCGCTCGTCAACATGATGGGCAAGGCGTCCGGGGCGATGTTTGCCAGCCAGGCCGGAGCCGCCCTCGGCGCCCTCGCCGGCGAAGTGCTCGCATCCAGTGACATCGGCCTCCCGCTCGGCCCGGTCGGCACGGCCGCCCTGGTGCCGACCAACCTCGCTGCCTTCACCGAGGGCCTCGATCAGGTCACTGATGAGGATGTGCTGCTCTATCTGGCGCTCCGAGAGGCCGCCCACCAGCGCCTCTTCGCGCACGTGCCGTGGCTGCGCGATCACCTGATTGGTGCCGTCGCCGACTATGCGACCGGCATCCAGATCGACACCGGAGCGATCGAGGAGCAGCTGCGCGGGATCGACCCGATGAATCCGATGGCCATGCAGGAGGCATTGGGCAGCGGTCTGTTTGAGCCCAAGAAGTCGCCCGCCCAGCAGGCCGCCCTCGACCGACTCGAGGTGACCCTGGCGCTGGTGGAGGGGTGGGTGGACGAGATCGTCACCCAGGCCACCCATGAGCGCATGCCGGTTGCGGCGAAGCTCCGCGAGGCCTTCCGCCGCCGCCGCGCAGCCGGGGGTCCGGCCGAGCAGACCTTCGGCTCGCTCGTCGGGCTGGAGCTGCGACCGCGCCGGCTCCGTGACGCCTCCACGCTGTGGGGCTCGTTGCGCGATCGACAGGGCCCCGAGGCGCGCGACGGAGTGTGGATGCACCCGCACCTGCTGCCCACGGCCGCCGATCTCGACGATCCGCTCGGCTTCCGCGAAGGCGCCGATGCACCGGAGAGCCTCTCTGAAGACGAGTTCGACGCGGAGCTGCGTGATCTCCTCGCCGGCCCCCCATCCGGGGACGGGCCGGCTGGGGACGGGCCTGCTGGGGACGGCGAGCCGAGCTCCGGGTCTTGACCGACCCACTCCACGCCGACGCCGTCAGCCGGCTCAGCGCCTGGGCTCCGTCGACTTCTGCACTGAAGGTGCTGCGCGAGCGCTACCTCACCCACCTCCAGTCGTATGCCGATGCGCTCACCCGCCCCTGCTACCCCGCGCACCTGACGGCTAGCTCGTTGGTGCTCTCGGCCGACGGCAGCCGGGCGCTGCTCACCCTGCACGCCAAGGCCCAAGCGTGGTTTCAGCTCGGGGGCCATTGCGAACCCGGCGACCTCACCCTGGCTGCGGCCGCCCTCCGTGAGGCCACCGAGGAGTCCGGCATCGCCGGATTGGCGATCGACCCGCTCCCGTTCTATGCCGATGACCACGCGGTGCCCTTCTGTGCGGCCTCGCAGGGCCAGGCGGCTCCCGTGCGGCACTACGACGTGTGGTTCGTGGTGACCGCTCCGGAGGGCGCGGCGTTTGAGCGCAGCGAGGAGTCGCTCAGCCTGAAGTGGTGGCCTCTGTCCGACCTGCCCGGCGGCGAGCCCGTCTGGGGGAACGCGCTCCAGGCTCTGCGCGAGCGACAGCGCCACCACCGCTGACGGGCGCCAGCCACTAGGTGCTAGTCAGGTGGCGCTTCCCAGGCGCCGTGACTTCCCTCCTCGTGACCCCGCAACTCGTCACTCCCCGTCTCCTGACCCTCCGGTTCGAGGCGCGCGCCCGCGGCATACCCCTGGAGATAGGTGAGCGCCTCACCGGTGCGCGGATAGCGGCGGGCCCAGGCCCAGAAGGTGGCCCCATGCCCTGGGACCAACAGGTGGCTGAGTTCGTGCACGATCACGGCGTCCAGGACCCACCCCGGCATCGCGGCCACGCGGGCGGAGATGCGGATGGTGCCCGTGTTGGGCGTGCACGACCCCCACCGGGTGTTTTGGTTGGTGACCCACCGGATCGAGGTGGGGGTCGCGCGCCCGTCGAGGTAGATCCGGCTGAGCTCGGCCGCGCGGCGGCTGAGTGCGGCGTCGGAGAGGGCCCGCTTGGCCGAGCCGCGACGCACGCGCGCGACGAGTGACTCCACCAGACGCCGCTCCTCGTGGGCATCGAGCCCGGCCGGCACCATCACCATGATCCGCCCCTCGCGCACCGAGGCCGAAGCGGTGCGCTTGCGGCGGGTCGACCGGCGGATGTCGACCTCCACTAGCGTCCCCCTCCGCTCGCTCCCGCGCGTCCGGGATTGGCCCAGGCGAGCAGCCGCTCGCGCGGCCAGGTGTTGACGATCCGCTCCGGCTCGATGCCGGCTGCCTGGGCTCGTGCGCACCCGTGGTCGAGCATGTCGAGCTGACCGGGTGCGTGGCTGTCGCTGTCGATAGCGAACAGACACCCAATGTCGCGGGCGAGCTCGAGCAGCCGGGTGGGCGGGTCGCGCCGCTCGGGCCGCGAGTTGATCTCGACGGCTACGTCGTGCTCGACGCACGCCTCAAAGACGGCGCGAGCATCGAAGGCACTCGAAGGCCTGACCCCCCGGCTCCCGGTCACCAACCGCCCCGTGCAGTGGCCCAACACGTTGGTCTGTGGGTTGCGCACCGCGCCGATCATGCGCCGGGTCATCGGGGCGGCATCCATCGCCAGCTTGGAGTGCACGCTCGCGACGCGCAGGTCGAGCTCGGCGAGCAGATCGGGCTCCTGATCGAGCCCGCCGTCATCGAGGATGTCGACCTCGATGCCCTTGAGCAGGGTGAAGCCGGACTCCGCCAGATAGCCGTTGACCGCGTCGACGACCTCGAGTTGGCGGCGCAGGCGAGCCGCACTGAGTCCGTTGGCGACCCGCAGCCGCGGCGAGTGATCGGTGAGCACGAGATAGTCGTGGCCGAGCTCGATCGCCGTCATCGCCATCTCCTCGATCGGCGACCCCCCATCGGACCAGTCGGAGTGGGAGTGTAGATCGCCCCGCAGCGCCGCGCGCAGTTGCTCTCCCCCGGTTGCCAGCGGGCCAACGTGGCGAGCCTCCAGCTCCGCCAGGCGCTGAGGCGTGCGACCCGCGACGGCATCGGCGATCACCTGCGCCGTGCTCGCGCCGATGCCCTCGAGGTCGCGCAGGGAGCCAGCGCGGCAGCGCTCCTCCACCTCACCCGCGGGAAGCGGCAGGATCGCCGCAGCCGCGCTCCGGAACGCCTTGATCTTGTAGGTGTCCTCCCGGCCCCGCTCCAGCAGGAAGGCAATACGGCGCAGCGCGGCGACCGGGCCGGCCGCGTAGCTCTGCCCGGCGGGGTCGCCCTGCTCGGCGGCTCCAGCTGCCTGCGAGTCCGCAGCAGCCTGCGATTTCGAGTCCAAATTTTCCTCCACATCAACGCTGGCCCATTCTTGCTGGTCAACCAGGGGTCCGTCGCGTTCGACTCCTGGTTATCCACAACCGATCCCCCGGTTTGGGTGCTTCATCCACCCCCAACCAAGCTGTATCCACAGGGTTATCCCCAGGTTGTCCACAGGCCAAGGGGCCGCCGCGTTGACCAGTGCCCCAGCGCTGCCTAGCGTGGGGGGGAGATGGGGCTCTCGCCCGGAACTCTTACCGTTCGCAAGGGGAAGGCAAACGGTGGGCTGACCGGAGGGAGCCCCACCTTTCATCTGGCGGCTCCTGACGGCCTGCTGGCCTCACCTCTGGCCCTTGGGGCCGCGAGCGCGGGCTCCTAGTGCCCGGTGAACTTCGGCGTACGCCGCTCGCGCGCCGCCGCGATGCCCTCCCGCAGGTCGGCCGTGGTCAGCGTCACCGCCTGGGCCAGCGCTTCCCACTGCAGCACCTGGTCGGCGTCGGCAGGGGCGTTGCCGGCCAGCGCGAGTTTGGTCAATCGGCTCGCCACCGGCGCGGATGCGGCGATCTGCTCGGCAACCTCCAGGGCGTGGCCCAGCACCTGCTCGGTGGGCAGATGCGCGCTCACCAGGCCGATGCGCTCGGCTTCCTCCCCCAAGACCGTGCGGCCGGTCAGCAGCAGGTCGCGCGCCCGGGCGAGCCCGACCGCCTGAGGGAGCAGATAGGTGGCGAGCATCCCCGGATGCATCCCCAGGCGGACGAACGGCATCGCGAGCTTCGCGTCGGTAGCGGCATACCGCAGGTCGCAGGCCAGCGCGAGACAGAGTCCGGCGCCGATGGCGGCCCCGTTGACCGCTGCGATCGTCGGGACCTGGAGTTCGCGGATCGCGAGCCAATCTCGATAGAAGGCCTCCATCCGCTCGCGCAGCCGCGCCACGCTCGCGTCGGGCTCGCTCGCGATCCATGAGGTGTTGCCGCCGGAGGAGAAGGCCGTGCCGGCCCCGGTCACCACCACCGCTCGCACGGTCGGGTCGGCGCGGATCTCACCCAGCGCCGCAGTCCACGCTGTCGTCACCTCGTCCACCATGGCATTGCGCTGCTCAGGGTTGGAGAGGGTCAACAGCACGACACCGGGGTGCGGTCGTTCGATCAGGACGGTCGGCTGAGCGGGCGTCATGCGAGGAACTCTAATCGCGCCGCAGCGCCCCGATTGCTCCCTGCGGCCGCGCGACGCGCCGAGGCGTCCAGCACCCTCCTCCCTGGGGTTGGCGGCCCCGTGACGTAGGGTCATTTGTTGTGGCGTGCCCGCTCATCGATCGGGCGCACCATCTCGACGGGCTTCCCCCTCAGTCCCCGTCGCGACGACCGCGAGAAACATAGAAGCAAGGAGGCCGTCATGGCGGAGACCTGGAGCGGTGAGTTCTACTGCGTGAAGTGCAAGGAAAAGCGCCACGCCGATGGCGAGGTCAAGGTCAACGACAAGGGCACCAAGATGGCTAAGGCCAAGTGCCCCACGTGCGGGACCAACCTCAACCGAATCCTCGGTCGGGCCTGACCTACACGTCAGCACCTAGACAAGCGGCGTCCACCCTCGGGTGGGCGCCGCAGTGCATTTCGGCCCCGATTGATTTCGGCCGGTCCACTTCGGCCCGTTCATTCGGCCGGTTCATTTCGGCCCGCGCTAACTCGACCCCGAGGGCCCGCCGGAATCACCTGTGGAGAAGCCGCCAGGTCCCGCAGCCTGTGGATGACGACCACCCACGCGGCCGATCGGGTGCCAAGGTGTGGCCATGACTTCGGCAAGCCCCGCACGCTCCGCCAGCGACCACCTCGCTGAGCTGGCGCACGCCATGCTGCGCCCCGGTGCGGAGATCACGATGCACAGCGACGACTTCCTCCAAGTCGGCCTGCACACGCCCGGCGCGGTCGTGTTGCGGCATACCGAGCAGGTCCGGGAGTTGCTGGAGCAACTGCGAGTGGGCGCCTCGCCCATCGAGTTGGGACCCGACACCGCGCCCGCGTGGCAGCGGCTCGCCGAGGCCGACCTGCTCGTCGACGCGGACGCCTACTTCAACCGGCTCCCCGTCGATGAGGCGGCCCGGTCCAGCCGCTCGGCGGTCTATGCGGACCACACGCTGAGTGCCCCCGCCCTCCTGCGCAACCGCAGCGAGCTCGCCGTAGCCGTCGACGCCGATGCGCTGGGTGACGAGGCGCTCGGCGACGAGGCGCGTCGGCTACTCAGCCTGGCGGGCGTCTCACTCACCGGCCCGCCGGCGGTGCGGCTGGTGATCGCGGACCGAGAGCTCTCCCGCGCCCGTCTCGACCGGGCGATGCAGGCGAGCCTTCCCCATCTCGTCGTGCGCAGCACCGAGGGACGAGTGGTGCTGGGCCCCTTCGTCGTTCCCGGGGTCACGGCATGCCTGCGCTGCGTCGATCTGCACCACAGCGAGAGCGAACCACGACGCCCGCTCATCATCGAGCAGTACGCCGCAGCCGCCGACTCCACGACCGTTGCGCGCCCCGTCGACCACGCACGTCTCGGCCTCGCGACCGCCTGGGCCGTGATCGACGTCCTCGCCTACCTCGACGGCGAGCAGCCAACCACGTGGTCAAGCACGCTGACGGTGGACGCGGCCCGCAGATTCACGCCCCAGAGGTGGCCGCGCCACCCGCACTGCGGCTGCTCGTGGACCGGAGGTTGGGCCGACACCCACACCAGCGTGCCCAGCGTCGAGGCGAGTATCGAGCCGCCAGGCGTTGAGGCGGGCG
>JBAQXA010000183.1:0-7031 GCA_049299195.1 Nocardioides sp. | reverse complement strand
TGGCCCGCCCGTCGGTCAGCTCAAGGCGTTGGCCACCGCCTTCGTTGACGGCGTACGCCGGTCGCAGCTCCGGGCGCGCACCGAGCAGCCAATGCATCCCGACGTCGGCCGCGCCGTTCTCTTCATCGGCGACGGCGATCAACAGCAGGTCGCCGGAGGGGCGGAAGCCGCTGCGGGCCAACTCGGCCAGCGCCACCGCCCGCGCGGCCACCTCGTTCTTCATGTCGACCGCTCCCCGGCCGAAGAGATAGCCCGCGTCGTCGATCTCGGCGGCAAACGGGGGATGGGTCCAGTCGCGGGCATCGGCCGGGACCACGTCGAGGTGGCCGACGAGCGCCAGGTCCGGCGCCCCCGGCGCCGCACCTGGCAGCCGGGCGACCAGGTTGCCGCGTCGCGGCTCCCGACACACGATCTCGGTCTCGACCACGCCGCCGGTCGCGCGCTCCAAGTAGTCGACCAGCACTTCCGCCGCGGCGGTCTCGTTGTCGTTGGTGGTGTCGACCCGGATCAACGCCTGCGTGAGCTCCACGACCTCCCGGTGGAGATCGGCCCCAGGCCCAGGTCCAGGCAGTCCCGCCCCGCTCACCGCTCGGCCATCCCGAGCCGGTCCAACACCCAGGCGTAGATCTCCGCCTCATACTCCAGCTGCCCGAAGCGGCCCGATGGCCCCGCGTGGGCTCCTGCCCCGGTTTCGGCGCGGAACAGGCAGCGGGGTGCCCAGTCCGGGTCGCTGGCCTTGAGGGCGGCCACCCACTTGGCGGGTTCGCGCACCATCACGCGCGGGTCGTGCAGCGAGCCGGTGGCCAGCAGATCCGGGCGGGCGCCGGCCGGCGGCAGGTTGCGGATCGGGTCGTAGCCGGCCAGCCAGGCGAACTGCTCGGGGATGCGCGGGTCGCCCCACTCCTCCCACTCGGTGATCGTCAGCGGGGTGGTCTCATCGAACATCGAGGTGATCACGTCGACGAAGGGCACTTCGGCGACCACGGCCGCCCAGCGATCGGGCCGCTGGGAGAAGACCGCCCCCTGGAGCAGTCCACCCGCGCTCAGGCCCCGCGTGGCGATGCGGCTGCCATCGACCAGGCCCTCGGCGGCCAGCCCGTCGGCGACGGCGATGTGGTCGTCAAACGTGTGCTTCTTGGTGGCCATCTTGCCGTCCAGATACCACGCGCGGCCGCCCTCGCCGCCGCCGCGGATGTGGGTGAAGGCATAGACGACGCCGCGATCCAGCAGGCTCGGCAACGCCGGCTCCCACTCCGGCTCGAAGACCACCTCGTAGGCGCCGTAGCCATAGAGCAGGCACGGGGCCGTGCCGTCCAACGGGGTGTCGCGGTGCCGGATCACCGTGCACGGGACCTGAGTCCCGTCGACCGACGCGAACGTATGCCGGGAGGTGACGTAGCGGGTCGGGTCATAGCCCGGCGCGGGCTCGCGCCAGACGATCTCCTCCGCCGCGGTGCGCAGGTCCACCGACCGGATCGCGGCCGGCTCGGTGCGCGCCTCGTCGAGCACGGCAACCACCGGGGAGTCGTAGTCAGGCGTCCTGGAGAGGTAGACGTCGCTGCCGACATGAGCGCTGCGGACCTCCACAGCGGGCGTGTCCGCATCGAGGGCGTCGTGGGCGTAGCTGCGCAGCACGTGTTGCCCGCCCACCCGCACGCTCGCGACCACCCCGGCCGAGAAGGCGTCCACGCGCAGCAGCCGCTCGGATGCCCGCTCCGCCCGCACTTGGGTCCAGGCTCGGTGGTCCTGCCCGCCGGGCGGGGGGACCGGTGCGCGCATGAGCCGGCCTTCGACCGCCTCGTCGTCGGTCACGATGAGGAAGTCGCTGTTGCCGTCGGCAAGCACCCGATACTCGGCGTGGTAGCGCACACCCGGCCGGCGACCGCCCACCGAACGTGGGAGCGCGGCGGGGTCATCGCAGTCGAGCAGCCACACCTCGGAGGTGCTGTTGGACTCGCTCCACACCACCAAGGCCCCGGAGCGCGTGCGGCGGACCACGACCTCGAATCGCTCATCGGGCTCGGTCACCACGACGGTGTCCGCTGCAGGGTCGGTGCCGAGCACGTGGCGCCGGACCTCGAAGGGCCGGTAGGCCTCGTCGTGCACGGTGTAGTAGAACGCCGAGGAGTCGGTCGACCATGCGCAGCCGTAGTAGGTCCGGTCGACCACGTCCGGGAGATCCACGCCCGTGGTGAGGTCGCGAAAGCGCAGGCAAAAGACCTCGTCGCCGGTCGTGTCGACCGCATATGCGAGCCGATCTTCGTCGGGGCTAACCGAGGCGTAGGCCAGGTCTAGATAGCCGGAGCCGTCGGTCAGCGTGTTTTCGTTGAGGATGACGGCTCCGACGACCGAATCCGTTGCGAGGTCACGGTCGCGCACCAGTTGCGCGTAGTCCTTCCCCTCAGGGAACTCCGTGTAGTAAGAAAACCTCGTACGCCGCCACGATGCCGAGCGGGTGCTCGGAGACACTCGCCCTATCGCTTCGGCGGCAATTGTCGAGGCCAAGGGGATCAGATGGGCACGCGCCGCGTCGTACATCGCGCGCTCCTCGGCCAGATAAGCCAAAAATTCCGGCGAGGAGGAATCGTGCATCCACAGGTTCGGGTCAGCGCTCACGTTCGTCAAGGTAGCGGCCGGTCAGCGGGCAGAGCCACCCGCTGGTGGGTGGGCGCGGCGGCGCTCGCGGTGGCGGCGTTGGGGCTGTCTGCGGTGCCAGCATCGAGCGGCAATGCGGCGACCTCGGCCGACGAGCCGGTGCGCTTCACCGTCGCCCTGCAAAACGAGGCCGACTCGTTCAACCCGTTCTTGGGGATCGAGGCGTCGTCGTTTGAGATGTGGGCGCTCACCTACGACTACTTGATCGACTACTCGATGGAGAACATGTCGCTCGAACCCAGCCTCGCGGAGAGTTGGGAGACCTCACCCGACGGACTGACGTGGACCTTCAAGGTGCGCAGCGGCGTGAAGTGGTCCGACGGACAGCCGCTGACGGCCAAGGACGTCGCCTATACCTACGGCCGGATCCTCGACAAGGGGCCGGAAGCCGCCACATGGGGTAGCTACCTCACCTCGGTGGAGAGCGCGACGGCGACCGACGACACCACCCTGGTGCTCGCGCTGAAGAAGCCCAACTCCACGCTGCCGCTGCTGCCGATTCCGATCGTCCCCGAGCACGTCTGGAAGGACATCAGCGAGAAGGCCGTCAAGAGCTACGCCAACGAGCCGGTCGACGGCCAGCCCGTCGTCGGGTCGGGCCCCTTCCGGTTTGTGGACGGCACCGCCGGTGGGGCGACCTACCGCTTCGAGGCCAACAAGGACTACTGGCGGGGAGCGCCCCACATCGATGAGGTCGTCTTCCGCGTGTTCAAGGCCGAAGACCCCGCGATCCAGGCCCTGATCAAGGGCGAGGTCGACTTCGCCGAGGGCCTCACCGCGCTGCAGGTGAAGTCCCTGCAGGGCAAGGAAGGCATCGAGGCGATCAACGGCGCCTCGCCCGGTTTTGATGAGATCGCCTTCAACACCGGTGCCATCGACCTGGAGACCAAGGCGCCGATCGGCGACGGCAATCCGGCACTGAAGGATCCGAAGTTCCGCCACGCGCTGGGCTACGCCCTCGACCTCGATCTGCTCAACGAGCGGGTCTATCAGGGCGCCGGGCAGGCGGGCGACGTGATCATCCCGCCGTCCTACTCCGGCTACCGCTGGGAGGTGCCGGCGGATCAGGCCTTCACCTATGACCCCGACAAGGCGGCGGCGCTGCTCGACGAAGCCGGCTACAAGGTGGGCGGCGACGGCCTGCGCACGATGCCTGACGGCTCCCCGATTGGGACGCTGCGGCTCTATGCGCGCAGCGAGTCCAAGGAGTCGCTGGACACCATGAACTTCTTTAAGGAGTGGCTCGCCGGGGTCGGGATCGAGGCGGAAGTGAAGAGCTTCGAGTCCTCCAAGCTGACCGACGTGATCCTCTCCGGCGACTTCGACGCCTTCCACTGGGGCTGGTTCGTCGAGCCGGACCCGGGCTCGATGCTGTCCTACCTCACCTGCGGACAGCTCGGGAACTGGTCGGATTCGTGGTACTGCAACCCCGAGTACGACGCCCTCTACGACGCCCAAGGTGCCGAGGTCGACCACGACAAGCGCGTCGAAATCGTCAAGCAGATGCAAGAGATCTTGTTCCGCGACTCGCCCTATCTCGTGACGTCCTACAACACGATCGGTGAAGCGGTCCGCAGCGACCGGTTCGCCTGCCTGCGCCCCCAGCCCGACCCGGGCGGTGTCTGGCTCTTCCAGTACGGCGTCTACAACTACCGCAACATGCGCCCGGCCGCCGAGGCAGGCGACTGTGACGGACAGCAGGGCGTCACCCAGGCCAGCGGCTCCAAGGCCGGCGACGGGGACGACTCCGGCGGCGGCAACGGCATGCTCTTCGGGGCAATGGCCGTGGCCATCGTTGGTGGTCTGGTGGGAGCCGTCCTCATGCGGCGGAAGGCCGGGGCCGAGGACCGCGAGTGAGCCTGACCGTCCAAGGTCCGGCTGCTGGGCCCGGTGTCGAGCCGGCCGCTCGAGGGAGTTACGGCAGGTTCGTCGGCGGCAAGGTGCTGGGCGCGCTCGGGAGCCTGGCGTTCGTTCTCGTCGTCAACTTCTTCCTGTTCCGGGTGCTGCCCGGAGACCCGGCGCGCACGCTTGGTCGCGGCCGGTTCAGCACACCGGAGCAGTTGGCGGAGTTCAACCACACCTACGGACTCGATCAACCGCTGATGGGCCAGTTCTTCACCTTCTTGAAGAACACGCTCACCGGCGACCTGGGCATCTCGCTGAAATACCGCGTGCCGGTCAGTGACCTGATCGTGGACCGGATGTGGCCCACCCTGCTCCTGGTCGGCACTTCCACGCTGCTGTCCACGATCATCGGCGTCTGGCTCGGGATCAACCAGGCGTGGAAGCGGGGTGGGCGGTTCGACAAATCGACGACCGGTGGGGCGCTGACGCTCTATTCGATGCCGGAGTGGTGGCTCGGGTTGCTGCTCATCGCCGCGTTCGGCGTGGGCTTCGGCCCAATCCCCGGGCTGTTCCCGACCGGCGGGCTCCACTCGGTCGACGTGGACCCCAGTTCGGTCGCCGGCGCGCTCGACGTGCTCTGGCATCTCGCGTTGCCGGTGACCACGCTGACCCTGGCCTATCTCGCCGACTACGCCTTGATCATGCGCTCCTCGCTGCTCGACGAACTCGGCGAGGACTACTTGGTCACCGCGCGCGCCAAGGGACTGCGTGACATCGAGGTCCGCAACCGCCACGCCGTGCGCAATGCGTTGCTTCCGACGACGACGATCATCGCCCTCAATCTGGGCTTCGTGGTCGCCGGCGCGATCACGGTCGAGACGGTCTTCTCGATCCCCGGCCTCGGGTTGCTGTCGGTCGAGGCGCTGGAGGTGCCCGACTTCTGGGTGCTGCAGGGCACCTTCCTGGTGGCCTCGGCCGGCGTCATCTTCGCCAACCTGCTGGCCAATCTGGTCTACGGCCTGCTCGACCCGCGGGTGCGCACATGAGTACGCCGACCACACCCGCTCAGCTCGCCCGCCAGCGCCGGGCCCAGTCCTGGCGCCGAGGCTGGCGGGAGTTTGCCAGTCACCGATCGGGCCTGGTCGGCCTGGCCGTGCTGGGCATCTTTGTGCTGATGGCCCTAGGCGCCCCGCTGATCGCCGACGCCGAGGGGCTCTCCGTCACCCGCGCCACCGGGGGAGTGCTCGAACCGCCGTCGGCGGCGTACTGGCTCGGCACCGACGAAAACGGCCGCTCCGTGGTGACGCTGCTGATCTGGGGGTCGCGCATCTCGCTGTTTGTCGGGCTGCTGGCGACCCTGATCTCGATGGTCATCGGCACCCTCATCGGGCTGGCGTCGGGCTACTTCGGCGGCTGGACCGGCCGCATCCTCTATCGCCTCACCGAGTGGGTACTGGTGATCCCCTTCCTGCCGCTCGCGATTGTGCTCGCCACGGTGCTGGGCAGCTCGCTGGTCAACATCGCCCTGGTCATCGGCATCACGTCTTGGCCGGCGACGGCGATGCTGATCCGGTCCCAGACGCTCACGATCAAGGAGCGCGCCTACATCGAGCGTGCCGCCGCGCTCGGCGCGGGCCGGTGGCACCAGATCGGCCGGCACATCCTGCCCAACGTGATGCCGATGGTCTTCGCCAACACCACCCTCACCGTGGCCCTCGCGATCCTGTCGGAGACCACGCTGAGCTTCCTCGGGCTGGGCGATCCCACGCGCATCTCCTGGGGCTCGATGCTCGACTCGGCCTTCAGCGTCGGGGCGATCACGACCGGCTCGTGGTGGTACATCGTGCCGCCGGGGGTCTGTGTCGTGCTGATCGTGCTGTCGTTCACGCTGATCGGCCAGGCGCTTGAAGAGGTCTTCAACCCGCGGCTCAAGGGGCGCAAGTGAGCGGGCTGCTTGAGTTCGACGACGTGCAGGTCACCTACAGCACCTCGGAAGGACCGGTGCCCGCGGTGCGCGGCATCACCCTGCAGGTTGCTCGCGGGGAGATCGTCGGGGTGGCCGGGGAGTCCGGCTGCGGCAAGTCCACCGTCGCGAGCACGGTCTTGCGGCTTCAACCCGCAACGGCCCGGGTGGAGGGGCAGGTGCGCTTCGACGGGGCCGACGTGTTGACGATGAGTTGGGGCGAACTGCGCGCGATGCGGTGGGCGCGCGCGGCGATGGTCTTCCAAGGCGCGCTGCACTCGCTCAACCCCGTGCAGCGCATCGGGCGTCAGCTCGCGGAGGCGATCACGACGCACGACAAGGGCCTCGGCGAGACTGAGGTCGCTGCTCGGGTTGCCGCCCTGCTGGAGGAGGTCGGCCTGAGCGCCGCCCGGGCGAGCGCCTATCCGCACCAACTCTCCGGGGGCCAGCGCCAGCGGGTCATGATCGCGATGGCGCTGGCGTGCGAGCCCGAGCTGATCATCGCCGATGAGCCCACCACGGCCCTCGACGTGATGGTCCAAGAGCAGGTCCTGCGGGTGCTGACCGA
>JBAQXA010000182.1:0-4197 GCA_049299195.1 Nocardioides sp. | reverse complement strand
ACTCCGGGGTGAAGCCCGGGAAGACGCTGGCCCGCTTGCCGGAGATCTCCGGGAAACGCTTGCTCAGCACCTCCCAGATCACGCTGCGGTAGTCCTGCGCGAGCGAGACATCGCCGTCGTTGAGGTTGTCGAGGTGGCGCCACTGGCCGCGCACCGCACCGCCGTTGACGCCGGCGCCGAAGGCGAGCATGGCGTTGCCGTAGCCGTGGTCGGTGCCGTTGTCGCCGTTCTGCTCGACCCGGCGCCCGAACTCGCTGATGGTAAACAGGGTGACCCGGTCGCCGATCGGCCCGAGGTCGTCGAAGAAGGCCTTCAGCGAGCCGGCGAGGTGGGTGAGGTGGTCCTTCATCCAGCCGTTGCCGACCGTGCCCATGCCGGTGTGCATGTCCCAATCGCCGTAGTCGATGGTCACGACCCGCGCGCCCACATCGCCCTTGATGAGCGCCGCGGTGTTGAGCAGCACGTCACGCAGCGGCCCCTCGGGATAGGTGACGGTGGCGACCTCGGCCGGGTCCGTTGCGGCGAGCGTCCGCAGCCGCCCGGTGCAGTCGACCGCCTGGCGCACCGCGACGTCGAGCTTGCTGCTGCCGCGCCACGCTTGCTTGACGGCCCGGTCGAGACGCTTGTCGGGCCACAGATTCGGGAGCGTCAACGCATTGATGCTGTATGCCGCCAACGCCGGCGCGGGCCCGGACAGTTGCAGTTGGAGCATCGAGCCGCCGAGGTGCATGTGCTCCTCGGGCAAGGCCCCCGCGTTGAGCCCGATGAGCCGGTTGATCCAACCGCGCCGCTCGACCGAGCCAGGATCGGCGTCTTCGACCGCGGCGGTCGCGTCGAAGTGGCTGCGGTTGGGCTGGGGCAGGCCGATGCCGTGGACCGCGCCAAACTTGCCCGCGGTCCACATCGGCAGGAGCGGCGCCAGCGCCGGGTGGAGCCCGAAGTTGGCGTCGCCGCCGATCAGCTGGTCCTCGGGGATCACCACGCCCGGCCGCGCCGCCGCCAAGACGTCGTGGTCGGCCCCCTTGGGCACGACGATCGACAGGCCATCGGCGCCGCCACGCAGCGACAGCACCACGACCACGTTGCCGCCGGGTGCGCCATACGCGACCTGGCGGAAGGTGTCGCCAAACATCGTCGCGCCGGCCAACGCGCCGGTCGTGGCCGCGGCCGTCTGCAGCAGTCGCCGCCGGCTGATCGCATAGTCGGGGCAGCCGCAGTCGGAGCCGCGCTGGCCGGAGCCGGCCATCGACGGCGTCGCACTCTGCCGGTTCATCACGGAGTTCGTCATCGCGGTCACCGCTTCAATTGGGCTGGGGAGTCGAGCAGGGTCAGCAGGATCTGTTGCACCAAGATCTCGGTGACGTCGGCGCTGCTGAGCTGGCGCGACCCGGCGATCCCGGTGCGCAGCGTGACGGCCTTGCGCACCGACTTAGGGGCCTTGCGGTTGTGCACCTCCACGCTGATGTGGTTGACCAGCTTCTTCATCGTGACCGGCAGCGCCGGGAGGTAGGCGGTGTGCTTGCGGTAGGTGACCCCCTGGCTCGGCCACCACCCGGCCACGAGCCCACGGTGGTAGTTCATGGCATCGAGCACGCGGCCCGGGCTCGCCCAGGGTGGCGACGTCTCGGGGTAGCCGTTGGGAGCAGCCCAGTCGAAGGGACTCTGTCCATTGCTCTTGGCGACCCAGAGGAAGGCGTTGGCGAAGTCGTTGTCGCGCCGAGGCGCCTTGACCGCGGGCCGCAGCACGCGGAGGGTGCCGATCGTGTCCTCCATCGGGGTGCGCACCTTCTTGCGCTTGGACTTGCGGAACTCCGGGTGGTCGATCATCGCCTCAAGGGTGGGCTTGATCTTGGTGTCCGAGCGCGTGTAGGCGCGGGCGACGGTGCGGATCAGGTCGGCCGAGGGCTCGTCGTTGACGAAGCGCACACACAGCCGCCGCGCGATCCGCTTGGCGGTGGCCGGGTGGTGGGCCAGATAGGAGAGGTAGGCGGCCGTCGCCGCGCGCCCGTCGGCGGACCGGTTGGGGTGGGTGAAGTCGAGCACCCGGATCCGGCCCGTCCAGTGCGAGGGAGCGTCGTACCACTGCTTGAGGTCAGGCCACAGGTCGACGCGGTAGCCGGTGAGGATGCGGCTGGAGTTGAGGACGTCGGCCTCGTCGAAGTGGCCGACACCGACGGTGTGGAGCTCGAGGAGTTCGCGGCCGAGGTTCTCGTTGGGGGCGTCCTTGGTCGAGGTCGCGTTGTCGAGATAGAGCCCCATCGCCCCGTGGGTGGTCGCCGCGGCGAGCATCCGGTCGAACCGGCCGAGGGCGCTCTTGCGGATCATCCGGTCGAAGTCGATGCGATAGATCCACGCCGTGTCATCGTCGACCGGGATGTGCAGCAGGTTGGACCAAAACTCGACCATCAGCTCGTGGAGCTGGCGCTTGCTCCGATAGCGGCGCATCATCGTCCAGCGCGAGAAGTCGCTCATCGCCTGCCAGGCAGGCTGGGTGCCGTTGCGGTCGCGGGCGTACATCTGGGCGGGGGTGTAGCCGAGCGACTTCGGGAACCACTCGTCGAGCTTTTCGGCCTTCTTGTCCTTGCGCTTCTTGAGCTTCAGCTGCTCGGCGAACCACGCCTCCGGGCCAAGCTCGTCGAGACGCTTGGCGCTCTGCCGAGCCGGTCCGTAGGTGAACCGGCTTTGATAATGGCGCGGCTTACCACCGAGTTTGATTGGTTTGGGCACGAACGGGACTCCCCCCACTGGCGAGCGACCCAAGCTAGCGAAAGTAAAGACGCGCCGACCAGTCCGCGACCGCCGGCCCAGCCCACCGGCCCCGCGCCTTGATGGTTTCTTAACCGTGCCTTAGCCGTGTCCTAGTGCTTCCCCGACTTGCGGTTAAGTCGAGTGTTTCACTACACTTAACGACGAGGGGAGTACTTCCCAAGATCGCTGCGGTCAATCCGCCACTCCATAGTGGCTCGTGGCGAGCGCCGGCCAACCGGCGAAGGAGACCTCAGGTCACGCATCCTGAGGGAGTCCCTTGTCCATCGCTACCCCGACCCTGTGGGTCATCACCTTCGCCGCGATCGCGGTGCTGTTGATCATCGACTTCATCGCCACCCGCAAACCCCACGACGTGAGCATGCGCGAGGCGGTCGGCTGGTCGGTCTTCTACGTAGCCCTCCCGATGGCCTTCGGCGTGTGGGTCTGGCGCGCACACGGCTCCGAGATCGGCACGCAGTACTACGCGGGCTATCTGGTGGAGAAGTCGCTCTCGGTCGACAACCTCTTCGTCTTCATCCTGCTGCTCAGCGGCTTCGCCGTCCCGCGAGAACTGCGCCAGCGCATCCTGCTCTACGGGATCATCGGCGCCTTGGTCATGCGCGGCATCTTCATCGCCCTGGGCGCCGCGGCGCTGTCGGCCTTCGACTGGGTGTTCCTCCTCTTCGGTCTCGTCTTGGTGGTCACGGCGCTGAAGCTGCTCAAGGACGCGATCACCGGCACCGGCCACGCGATCGACGTCGCGGAGATGCGCTCGGTGAAGCTTCTGCGCCGGTTCTATCCCGTCAGCGACACCTACGAAGGCACGCGGTTGACGATCGTGCGCGAGGGCCGTCGCATGCTCACCCCGCTCGCCCTGGTCCTCGCTGCTGTGTTGGCCACCGATCTGGTCTTCGCGGTCGACTCGGTGCCCGCGGTCTATGGCATCACGGCGGACCCCTACCTGGTCTTTGTCACCAACGCGCTCGCGCTATTGGGGCTCCGGGCGCTCTACTTCGTCCTCGAAGGGGCCCTGGGCGCGCTGATCTACCTCGGCTACGGCCTGGCCGCGATCCTGGCGCTCATCGGCGGCAAGCTCGTGCTGCACTGGGCCCACCTGGAGTGGCCGCAGGTGCCGGAGCTGCCGACGGTCTGGTCCCTGGTCGGTGTGGTCGGCATCTTGGCCGTCACCGTCGTCGCCTCCCCGCTGAAGCGTCCCGCCCACTAGCCCGGGCCGGTCGGGCGCGGTCGTTCGTGGTTGCATGTGCCCGTGGACCACAGCTCGGCCGTCGCAGAACTGCGTCAAGCGCTCCCCGAGGGCGTCGTCGCGACCGCGCCCGAAGCGGTGGAGAAGTACCGCTACGACTGGACCCATGAGGCGACCGCGGGGACGCCGCTCGCGGTCGTGCGGGCTGAGTCGGCCGAGCAGGTGCAGCTTGCGGTCCGGTGGGC
>JBAQXA010000181.1:0-3052 GCA_049299195.1 Nocardioides sp. | reverse complement strand
ACCCACCGGATCGCCTACGGCGTCGCGACCGGCATCTATGCCCCGCAGGAGGTGCTCGCGGTCACGTTCACCACCCGCGCCGCCGGTGAGATGCGCGCCCGGCTGCGGGAGCTCCACACCCCGGGGGTGCAGGCCCGCACCTTCCACTCCGCGGCGCTGCGCCAACTGCGCTACTTCTGGCCGCGGGTGCACGGCGCGGACCCGCCGGAGTTGTTCGAGTCCAAGCTGCCGGTGCTTGCGCTGGCCGCGCGGCGCCATCGCTTGTCTGCCGACCAATCGTTGCTGCGCGACCTCGCGGGAGAAGTCGAGTGGGCCAAGGTCAGCAACGTCACCCCGGACCGCTACCCCCAAATCGCCCCCACGCGGGGCCGCTCGGTCAGCGGCGCCGACGCCGAGACGGTGGGCCGGGTCTTCGCGGCATACGAAGACCAGAAGCGGAGCCAGGGGCGGATGGACATGGAAGACGTCCTGCTCCTCACGGCGGGCATGCTGGCCGAGGATGCCCGCGTCGCCGCCCAGGTGCGGTCGCAATACAAGTGGTTCGTCGTCGATGAGTTCCAAGACGTTTCGCCGCTGCAGTACGCGCTCTTGGAGTTGTGGCTGGGCGGTCGTGACGAGCTGTGCGTGGTCGGCGACCCGGCGCAGACGATCTACTCCTTCGCCGGGGCCGACGCCAGCTACCTGACCGACTTCGCGCGGCGCCGCCCGGAGGCCACGAGCATCGAACTTGTCCGCAACTACCGCTCGACGCCCCAGATCGTCGCAGCGGCCAACACTCTGCTGGAGCGGGGGGCCAGCCGGGGGGTGCGCCTGCGTGCGCAATCGAGCGCCGGGGCCGAAGTCACCTTCGCCACCTTCACCGATGAGCTCGCCGAGGCAGCGGGGGTCGCGGCCCGGATCGCCAAGCTCCGCAAGGACGGGGTGCCGGCGGGCGAGATGGCGGTGCTCTTCCGCATCAACGCCCAGTCGGAGGCCTTCGAAGAGGCGTTGAGTGCGGTGGGGGTGCCCTACGTCGTGCGGGGTGCCGCGCGCTTCTTTGAGCGCGCCGAGGTCAAGCAGGCTGTGACGCTGCTGCGGGGGGCCGCACGGGCCGGGGAGACCACCGAAGGGCCGGTCGCAGAACAGGTCGGCGCGATCCTGGCCGGAATCGGTTGGGCGGCCACGCCGCCGACGGGCCGTGGCCAGGCTCGGGACCGCTGGGAGTCGTGGCAGGCGCTGGTACATCAGGCTGCGAGCGCCACCGACCTGGGCTCCTTTGTCGCCGAGCTTGAACGCCGCGCGGCCGACCAGCATTCACCCGTGGCCGACGGCGTGACGCTGGCGACCTTCCACGCCGCCAAGGGCCTGGAGTGGGACGCGGTCTTTTGTGCGGGGGTCTATGACGGGTCCGTCCCGATCACCTATGCGGAGGGTCCGTTGGAGATCGAGGAGGAGCGCCGCCTGCTCTACGTCGGACTGACGCGCGCCCGGCGCCACCTCGAGGTCAGCTGGGCCGCCGCCCGCAACCCCGGCGGGAGGCAGACCCGCAAGCCCTCGCGCTTCCTCACCGACCTGTTGCCGCGCTCACTGCGAGAGGCGGAGTCGGCGCGCCTCCAGGCGCGCGGCAAGGGCCGAGCCCGCACCGCCCAGAACTGTCGGAGCTGCGGGGCCGGGTTGCTGACGGCGGCCGAAAAGAAGGTCGGCCGGTGCAGTCAATGCCCGGCGACCTACGACGAGGCCTTGTTTGAGCGACTCCGCGAATGGCGCGCCGAGCGGGCCGGGGCGGACAAGGTGCCGGCCTACGTCGTCTGCACCGACGCCACCTTGCAGTTGCTGGCCGAACACCGCCCTGCCGACGAGACCGGCCTGCTCGCCATCAACGGGATCGGGAAGTCGAAGCTCGACAAGTACGGCGCGGAGCTCCTCGCGCTGCTGGCCGACGCCTGATAACGATTTGAAGAAATACCCATAAAATGATTTGCCCATTACGGGCGGCACTCGTTACGGTTCTCACACCAACGCGGTAGGTCGCCTCGACCTGCCGTGTCCCGCGAAGGAGGTGGACTGAATGAGCATCAATCTCAACGTGATGCGTCGCTCAGTGCTGCCCATTTCGCGCCATCTGGTCGCGACCGAAGCCACTGACTACAACCCGCAGGCCGTCAAGTCCGGCGTGGGTTGCAGCGCTGTCACGGCCGATTTCCGCAACACCCGGGACTCCTCTGCCTGGAGACCGCCGGACTGGTGAGCAATCACCTCCGGCTGACCTCCAGGCCGCGGACCCGAAACCGGGATCCGCGGCCTTTTTCTTTGGCCGTGCTTCCCACCCGTGGAACACACAACAACCAAACACCGGAGCGGGGGCGATCCCCCCAAACCGGGCAACAAGAGGAGGTGACACCGATGGCCATGAGCGTCTTGGAGCGGACCGACGCCGGTTTGGCCTATGCCGGAGACCCGTCAGCGGACCTGTCCTTGGGACAGCTTCACGCCGAAGCGTCCCGGGTCATGGATGCCGAGCAGGTCGCTGCGACGTTGCTGCCGTGCAGAGTGCTGGATCCCGAACTCTGGTTCGCGGAACTGCCGGCTGACGTCGAAAACGCCAAGCAGCTCTGCCAAGGGTGCCCCGTGCAGGCGATGTGCCTGGAGGGTGCGTTGGCACGGCGTGAGCCCTGGGGTGTGTGGGGAGGCGAACTGTTCATGCAGGGAGTCGTGATCCCGCGCAAGCGCCCGCGGGGACGGCCGCGGAAGGACACGGCCGCCTGAGCCTGAGGGCACAGGTCGGTCTGAGAGAGATGAGTAACCACCAGTGAAACAACCAACCTTCAGGAGTAACCCTCATGATCGAACACATGGCACAGGCGCATATGCGTCAGCGTCACGAACAGGCCGCACGACACCGCCGTGGTGGGCAGTGGGCCAAGGCACAGCGGATGGTACGCAAGGCCGAACGGGCCGAGCGAGCCGCAAGTGCCGCGATCGCTCGCGTGATGTAACACGCGCGCACGCGCTAGGTAGCCAGATGGCACCAATGCTGTGTCGGGCCGAGCGCCGTGGAGAGCCGGATCAGTCC
>JBAQXA010000180.1:0-1865 GCA_049299195.1 Nocardioides sp. | reverse complement strand
TTCCTGCCCGCCGCGAAGCCGGCCTCGATGAGCGCGTCGCGCTCACGATCGGAGTAGGCGAAGTCGGCGACCTCGCGCGACCACTTGATCTTGTAGAGCGGCGGCTGGGCGAGGAACACGTAGCCCTGCTCGACGAGCGGCTTCATGAAGCGGAACAGCAGCGTGAGCAGCAGCGTGCGGATGTGCTGGCCGTCGACGTCGGCGTCGGCCATCAGCACGACCTTGTGGTACCTGAGCCGGTTGATGTCGAACTCGTCCTGGATGCCGGTTCCGAACGCCGAGATCAGCGCCTGGACCTCGGTGTTCTGCAGCACCTTGTCGATGCGGGCCTTCTCGACGTTGATGATCTTGCCGCGGATGGGCAGGATCGCCTGGGTGCGCGGGTCGCGTCCCTGCCGGGCCGAGCCGCCGGCGGAGTCGCCCTCGACGATGTAGACCTCGCACTCCTCGGGCTCGCGGCTCGAGCAGTCGATGAGCTTGCCGGGCATCCCCGCCCCGCCGAGCAGCCCCTTGCGATTGCGTGCCAGGTCGCGGGCCTTGCGGGCGGCCATGCGTGCCGTGGCGGCATTGACCGCCTTGCGCGCGATCTCCTTGCCCTCGGTGGGGTTCTTCTCGAGCCACTCACCGAGCTGGTCGTTGACCACCTTCTGCACGAACGTCTTCATCTCGGTGTTGCCAAGCTTGGCCTTCGTCTGACCCTCGAACTGCGGCTCGGCGAGCTTCACGCTGACGATCGCGGTCAGTCCTTCGCGGACATCCTCGCCGCTGAGGTTCGGGTCCTTCTCCTTGAGGATGTTCCACTCGCGCGCGAACTTGTTCATGAGCGTCGTGAGCGCCGCGCGGAATCCCTCCTCGTGGGTGCCGCCCTCCGTCGTGTTGATGGTGTTCGCGAACGTGTAGACCGACTCGGAGTAGGTGGTGTTCCACTGCATGGCGATCTCGGCGCTCATGCGCTTGTCGTCGGCCTCGTTCTCGATGTCGATGACCGTGGGATTCGCCACGCCCTTGCTCGCGTTGATGTGACGCACGAAGTCCGCGATGCCGCCCTCGTAGTGGTAGCGCACGCGGCGGACGCGCTCGGTCTCGGCCACCTCGGGGTCGGTGTCGTCGTCGAAGTCGACGATCGCGGCGGCGCGCTCGTCGACGAGCTCGAGGGTGAGGCCCTTGTTGAGGAAGGCCATCTCCTGGAACCGGCGCGACAGGGTCGTGAAGTCGTAGTGCGTGGTCTCGAAGATGTCGGCGTCGGCCCAGAACGTCACGGTCGTCCCGGTGTGGTCGGCGACCTCCTCCTTCGACAGGGGAGCCGTCGGCACGCCGCGCAGGTACGACTGCCGGTAGACGTGGCCGTTGCGACGCACCTCGATGTCGAGCGTGGTCGACAGGGCGTTGACCACCGACACCCCGACGCCGTGGAGGCCGCCGGACACGGAGTAGCCGCTGCCGCCGAACTTGCCGCCCGCGTGCAGGACGGTGAGCACGACCTCGACGGCCGGCTTGCCCTCGCTGGCGACGATGTCGACGGGGATGCCACGGCCGTCGTCGATGACCCGCACGCCGCCATCGGCGAGGAGGGTCACCGAGATCGTCGTGGCGTAGCCGGCCATCGCCTCGTCGACCGAGTTGTCGACGACCTCGTAGACCAGGTGGTGCAGGCCCCGCTCGCCGGTGGATCCGATGTACATGCCAGGACGCTTGCGGACCGCGTCGAGACCTTCGAGAACAGTGATCGCGCTGGCGTCGTAGGACACGCGGGCCTCAGCTTCCCAGGGTGGTGCGAGATGCCGCACGGGGCTTGATCGATGTGGATTCAGTCTACCCGTTCAGGCCGACATCGATTGCCACGCCACGGCCCGCGAGAGCCCTTA
>JBAQXA010000179.1:0-6569 GCA_049299195.1 Nocardioides sp. | reverse complement strand
GCTCGATGCGCGACTTACGCTCCGGGCGGATCCGGAACTCCAAACGAGCAGACGCTGCTGGCATCGCCGATCACCTCCACATAGCCCGTACGGACGACTGTACGGACACCCAGCCATGATGTCGAGGAGTTTGGGATCACCGGCCAGGTCCCGTCACGCGGGACGCGCGCACAGAGGTCCATTTGTGGGGACGCTTCGGACAGGGCGGCCGGCTGGTGTGCGCGTCGGTTGATCACCTGCCTTCCGGTCAGCGATTGGTGGCTCGAGTGCTGATTCAACGCGCGTTGATGCACCTGCCTCGTTGGTGCGAAGTGCTGGTGGGGCTTCATAGCCTGCTCCGCAACAACACTCTTGAGGCCGATGCTGGAAGTCGCCATAAATGGCTAGGTCAGCTGGCAGGGCGACCCTTACTCTTGCTCGTGGCCGATCAATGGACCGGCCGCGAAGCACGTTCTGGAAGGACTAGCGAAATGGGCATGCGCCTTATTCACGCCGTCACGAGTCGCAATGCGGCCCGTGCGCTGGATGCTGCCCAGTTGCGGTCGAGGACCGAAGGCTATGAGGCCTGCTTCGAGACCAAGGGTCAATGGCTGCCGAGCCAGCTGGAGTCGCCCATGTAGGTGCCGTCAAGCACCGGTACATGCCGGGCCGCTCCAGCTGAGGCGAAGTCCACGGGTCACCAAGACCCAGGACCCGCAACCTCACGGAGCGGCCCTTCTGCATTTGCGGCCCCGGACGCCGCGAGTCGGAAGCGCAGCGCACAAATCAACAACAACAGCGAGTGGACGTAGCTCAACTGGAAGAGCACCGGTCTCCAAAACCGGCGGCTGGGGGTTCGAGTCCCTCCGTCCGCGCGAATCGTGGAAGGTCCCCACGGGCACCGGACCCGCGACCTGGCCGAGAGGCCAGTGAAGCAACGTGGCACCGGGCTAACGGTCACATGGCCGTGGGGCACCTCTCCCGACTCAGACCCCAGCGATGGGGAGTGAGGGCGAACTCGATAGTGGACAGCATCAGGCAGGAGCCGGACCCGCACTGCGGGAGCGGTCTCCTGTCGCCGCAGCGACCACGGCGGAGACGCCGGGGATGCCAGCGCTGCGGCACATGCGTCGGTTGGGCAATTGGCTGGCCCGCCTGGCTGTAGACCAGGTCCCCTCGCGGGCATGCAGGTTCGAGTCCTGCCCGGCGTACTTCGCATAGGGAGGGACCAGCCGATGGCCGGCGACGGCAGCCGTCTCGAAAACGGAAGGCCCACACGGGCGTGCGAGTTCGATCCTCGCTCCCTCCGCCATGGAAGGCGACGCCGGGGTGGCCCGGCGCTCGGTTGCTACCCGAGTCGTGGCCACGGCCATGAGGTTCGACTCCTCCACCTTCCGTCCGGCTCTGTCGGTCAATCCGGGCCGCGCGGGTTCGATCCCCGCCCACGGCACCCCACCCCTGCCCCCATGGTCTAGCGGTCAAGGACGCCCGGTTCTCAGCCGGGAGGACGCCGGTTCGAGTCCGGCTGGGGGTGCCGATGCTCTCGTGGCGGAACCGGTAGACGCACCGCCTTCAAGTAGCGGCGTCCGCGTGGCATGTGGGTTCGACTCCCACCGAGAGCACGAGAAACACACCCACCTGCCGGAACGGTAGACGGGCCGCGTTGAGGGCGCGGTGCCCTTCGGGGCGTGAGGGTTCGACTCCCTCGGTGGGTACGACGGGGCGGGGACAGGTGTCCAGGCTTGCCTTGCAAGTACGCCGGCCGGGTTCGATACCCCGCCGCTCCACCAGCCGACACGGCGGCGAACCCGTGTACGCGGATGAAGCGCATGCGGACGCGCACCTGCTCGCCATGCAGGAGACAGCCGGTTCGAGGCCGGTCATCCGCTCGATCACACAGCACAAGCCCGCCTGGCGGAATTAGGTAGACGCGCGGCGCTCAGGACGCCGTGCCCTTCGGGGCATCCCGGTTCGAGTCCGGGGGTGGGTACGCAACGGGTTGTAGGGAAGCGGCATCCCACCTGCTTTGGGAGCAGGGAATCGCGGGTTCGAGTCCCGCCTGCCCGACAAACTGACCGACGGGGCTGAAGCGTTGCAGGCGGCGCAGCCGGTTGAAGCCCGGCGGCGCGAGGTTCGACTCCTCGCGGCCCCGCAACCACCTTGCACCGTTAGCTCAGTTGGTAGAGCTTCGTCCTCTTAAGTCGAAGGTCCTCGGTTCGAGTCCGAGACGGTGTACCGCTTCGCCTCCGTCGCCCAACTGGACAGGGCCGCGTCCTCCTATGACGTCGGGGTGCAGGTTCGAGTCCTGCCGGGGGCACCAATGTCGCTCCGCTGGATCGAGCCGACAACAAAGAACCCTTGTGCCACCGAACAGCCGAAGGAGGTGACCGGCACATGGAGATGAGGATCGACGAGCTCCTGGGCAGCAAGGGCGTGACGGTGGCCTACAGGTACCCCACGCCGCGTGCGCTCAGCTGGGGCTGTGAGGGATACGCGAACCCCGACGTCTTCGACCCGACTGACGACGGGGCCCTGGTCGAGGCCCAGGCCGTGTGCGCCGCCTGCGACGTGCGGTCGGCATGTCTGGCTCTCGCTGTGAGCCGGGACGAGTGGGGTGTCTGGGGAGGTGTCCTGCTCGAGGGCGGCAAGCGCATCGAAAAGGTCAGGAAGCGGGGTCGGCCCAAGCGGTCGACCGCCGCGTGAGTACCACCGCACCGGCTGCGTGCGGGGCGCGAAAGCGTCGCGGGGATTCCCAGCAGCCAAACCCCCTTAGCCCAACGGAGAAGGCACCGGTCTACGAAACCGGGTATCCAGGTTCGATTCCTGGAGGGGGTGCTGTGGCTGTGGTGTAGCGGGTCTGCACGCCAGATTGTGGCTCTGGAGGTTCTCGGTTCGATTCCGGGCAGTCACCCCGCCGGTGTTGCTCATGTTGGCTGAGCACCGTCCTTGTAAGACGGGTCTCGGCGGCGCTCCAATTCTGGTCGGTTTCGGCGCTTGAATTGTGAGCGGTTGTCGTCAGTCTAGGACTCGGTCTGGCTGGTGGTGGTGCGGATGCTGGGGAGGCTGTCGAGGCCGCGTCCGCGGAGTCGGTAGCTGGCTCCCTTCAGGGTGAGGACGTCGGCGTGGTGGACGATTCGGTCGATCATCGCGGCGGCGACGGCTTGGTCGCCGAACACGCCGCCCCAGCTTGAGAACGGCAGGTTGCTGGTCAGGATCAGCGAGGCGTGTTCGTAGCGGGATGAGACGAGTTGGAAGAACAGGTTCGCGGCGTCTTGTTCGAAGGGGAGGTAGCCGACCTCGTCGACGATGATCAGCCCATAGCGGCGCAGTCTGGTGAGCTCGTTGGGTAGCCGGCCGGCGCGGTGGGCGTCGGTGAGTCGGGTGACCCAGTCGGTCGCGGTCGCGAACAGCACTCGGTGGCCGGTCCGGGCGGCGGTGACTCCCAGGGCGGTGGCTAGGTGGGTCTTACCGGTGCCGGGCGGGCCGAGGAGCACGATGTTGCGGGCCTCGGCCAGGAACGCCCCGGACGCGAGCGCGGCGATCTGCTGTCGTGCTCCGGGTTGGGCGCCCCAGTCGAAGTCCTCCAGGGTCTTGACCGCGCCGAACCCGGCGGCGCGGATCCGGAGCCGGGCACCGGAGGCATTGCGGGCTGAGACTTCGCGTTCCAGGACCGCGGCGAGGTAGTCCTCGTGGGTCCAGCCCGCGTCGCGGGCCTGGTCGGCCAACCGGGTCGCGGCTTCGGTGATCCGGGGTGCCTTCAACGCTCCGGCGAGGTAGGTGATCTGCTTGATCGCCTCGGTCGTCGTGGGGGTGGTCTTGGTGGCCATCAGCTGATCTCCTCACTCGCGTCGTGGGCGTGGTCACCGACCCCGAAGGCGCGGTCGTAGTCGGCCAGGTCGCGGGCCAGGTCATCACCGGCCGCCACGGCGCGGGGTTGCTGGAACTGCTTGCGGAGCCGGGCGGCGGTCTCGTGGTGGGCGGGGTCGGTCAGGGTGGTCCCGCGGGCCCAGATCCGGGGGTGTTCGGCGACCAGGCGGCCCTGGCAGCGGACCCGGACCTGGTCAAGGTCGGCGGCCACGTCGACCATCTGCCCGATCACGGTGGGGTCTACGGAGTAGTCGTTGGTGTCGAGGCGGACGTAGTAGTCGCGGCCCAGCCGGATCTTGTGGCGCCAGCCCAGGTGTAGCGGGACCGGCGGCAACGCCAACATCGCCGCCCGGTCGGCATCGATCCGATCGATCGGGGCAGCCTTGACGGTGCGGACCACCCGGGCGTTGGCCGTGGTCAGCCAGTCGCTGAACTGGATGTTGAAGTCCGCCGGGGAAGTGAAGCTACGGCCGGGCATGAAGGAGGTCTCGAACCAGCCGTTGCGGCGCTCGACCAGCCCCTTGGACTCCGGATCCCTCGGCGGGAGCAGTACCAGCTTGGTGGCCAGGGTCCCCATGAACGACGTGACCCCTTCGGCGCGGCGCTGGCCCCGACCGATGCCCGGCTCGTTGTCCCAGATCAGCCGGCGCGGGACCCGACCCAGCTCCTGGATCAGCTTCCACGATCCCAGCAGCAGGTCCTCGGTCTTCCGCGTCGGGATCATCACCCCGGTCATGAACCGCGAGTGCGCCGCGGTGATCACCAACACCGGCAACAGCCGTGCCGAACGGTCCTCCAGTGGGATCTTCCTGGGCGGGAACCACAGATCACACTGCGCAGCATCACCGGGCGCCCAGTAGAGCCGGTCGGCCGGGTCGACCGGCCGATGCTCCGGACGCAGCCGCCGCACGTTCTCGCTGAACCACCGGATCGACCCCGTCCACCCGACCCGCTCGGCCAACACCGTGGCCGGCATATCCGGAGTCTCTTCCAACAGCTCCCGCACCCGCGGCTCGACCACCGTGAACGACGTCGGCCCCGGCTTCCGGTCATACCGCGGCTGCGCGTCACTGTTCACCGCCTTGTGGACCGTGGTCCTCGAGATCCCCAACCGCGCCGCAATCCGAGACTTCGGCACCCCCTCAGCAGCAAGCCTCCGGATCAGCGCCCAGTCCTCCAAAGTGATCACACTCCCATCGTTGAGTGCTCACTTTTCACCGCCGAAACTGTTCACTTTTCGAGCGCCGCCGACAACGGGCAACGCGGGTTCGATTCCTGTCACCGGCCCTGGTCCCTACGGGACCTTCGCGGACGTAGCCCGACTGGCCGGGCGCCTGCCTTCCAAGCAGGAGAAAGCGGGTTCGAGTCCCGTCGTCCGCTCGCGCCCAGCGCCAGAGCTGAACCACCGCCCGCCAGACGAGACCCCAGGAAAGGAGGTGTCAGCGGTGAGTACCACAACCGTGGCCCTGTCCTCGGTGACACTGCTGAACGCCTCCTACGAGCCACTCGGCAAGGTGTCGTTCAAGCACGCCGTCCGCATGCTCTTCCGCGAGGTAGCAACCGTGGAGGAGGGTCACCTTGACCGCATGATCGGGCCACATCCGTGGCCCAGGGTCATCCGGCTGGTGCGCTATGTCGCGGCGAAGTGGATGTATCGGCCGGCCGGCTACTCCCGGACGGGCGTGCTCAAGCGCGACCGGCACCGGTGCGCCTACTGCGGCGGTCGCGCCACCACGATCGACCATGTGCTCCCCGCGAGCCGCGGTGGCCCGTGGTCGTGGCTGAACACTGTTGCCGCCTGCGGGAAGTGCAACCTGCGCAAGGACGACCGGACACCACAGGAAGCCCGCATGCGGCTGCTTGTGGAGCCGTACGTGCCGACCCGCGCGCAGCTGGCGGTCTGCTGAGAGAACCATGTCGGACCAGCCAGGGCTTCACGCCCGGGAGGGGGCTGCGGCTGCTGTCCACTGTCGCGTCGCCAAAAAGCCTTAGACGCCCAGCTGTGTAGACCCCTACACTCCTGGAAAGACAAAAGAACAGCGAATGGATCGGGTGGGCCGGAGGCCGTCGGTTAACGGATCCTGGTGTTGCGGGTTCGAGTCCCGCCCTCGCCTCGGCGAGGTAGCTCAATGGCAGAGCACATGACTCCGGTGGTCGCTACCACGCCCACCCGAACCCTGTACGAGAGCGGGCCGGAGCAATTCGGTTATCTGGCACATGGCGGTTGGGGTTCGAGTCCTCTTCAAGTTCCGCCGGCGACAACGTCGTCTCTTCCGGAGGGCACACACAAGCCCGCTCTACCAACAGCTGACGATGGGCGGTGGTGGGCCGGAGCGGATCGGTTACCTCTCCCTTTGATGGAGACCCTCGGAGGAGGGTCACCCGGCCATGCCGGGCCTGTCCGGTGCGCACAACACGCCCGCCACCACCCTCGTCAGACTCGGAAGGAGATTGATCATGGACGTCCTGCGCACGCTTGGCATCCGCCGGACACCACAGTCCGAGCGAGCCGATTCCCGCCAGCGTCGTAACGCGGCCGGCGGCTACGCCTTCACGCTCGACGATGCGGCACGTCTGCGCCGCTTCCTCGTGCTCGGGGTCGACGGCGGCACCTACTACGCTGCCCCACGCGACCTCGCCCGCGACAACTCTGAGGTCGTCACCCGGATGGCGCAGGAAGACCCGGAGACGCTGGTCTCGACGATTGTCGAGGTGTCGCAGAC
>JBAQXA010000178.1:0-2297 GCA_049299195.1 Nocardioides sp. | reverse complement strand
ATTCTGTGTGGGGTCGCCTGGGTAGTCGCCGACCGGGTCTTGGGCGGTGTGCACTAGCCGGGGTGGCTTAATCAGTGCTCTCCTATGGTCGAAGTCATGCACCGACCGATCCTGCTCGCCTTCTATTCGCTCGCCGTGCTGACCCACGTCCTAGTGCTGGTGAGGGTCATTCCCTACGACTGGGTCAACGGCGGCCGTTCGACTTCGTATGCTGCGCAAGCCGTGCAGTCTGCGGTCAGCATCGTGATCCTGCTCGGCTTGTTCGCCTTCGTCTGGAGACTGATGCACCGGTCCTCGATCAGCCGGACCCAATGGCGCCTTTTGGTTGCCCTCGCGGTTCTGCTGACCATCGGAGCTGTGCAGCAGTTGCTGGGCACCGCCTTCGAGCGCAGCCTCATGGTCCTTGTGCTCGTTGCCGGAGTCGCGGGGCATTCAATGCTCGCCCGTGACCTCCGCCCACGCCCGACTACCTGATAACCAGCGTGCCTTGGTGCCGCTCAGGCAGCTGGCGCTTGGGCGGCATACCGGGCAAGCAGAGGCCGGGCAAGCAAAGGCCGGGCAAGCAGAGGCCGGGCAAGCAAAGGCCCCCCGCGTACCCGACAGAGCTCGCCTACCCTTGCTGCCTTCCGGCCCTGGGGGATTCGGCAAGGTGCCGCCACGCGGGGGGTTGCGCCGAGTCTAGGCGCTCAGCCCGCCGCCGCCCAAAGTCACCTCACGGATCGCCCCAGACCCGACTCTCGTGGCGACCCGGCGGCTCGACCGCGCGGCGTCACGATCGCGCTCCGGTCGCGCGGTTTGGGTGCCGCGCGCCGAGGCCGGTAACCTCTCCGGCGGAGGATTCGCCTAGAGGCCTATGGCGCTCGCTTGGAAAGCGGGTTGGGTTAACAGCCCTCGCGGGTTCGAATCCCGCATCCTCCGCCATGTGATGAGGCAGGCCCTCGTGAGCTAGTGGGGTCGTTTGGTGCCACCTGATGGCACCAATCCACCCCAACGCGAGCTGTGGGGGTGGGTGACCGTGAGCTGGTTGGTGCGGACCTGAGGACTGCTACGTGGCTCGTCTGCGGGGCGGTCCATCCCACAACTGGTCTGGGGTGTTGGCTGTCGGTGGCTCTCGTTAGGGTTCAGGGATGGATGCACCGCTAGCGCTCTACCGTCGCTATCGGCCCGAGACGTTCGCCGAGGTCATCGGCCAAGATCACGTCACCGGGCCGTTGCGTGCTGCGCTCGCCAACAACCGGGTCAACCACGCCTATCTCTTCTCCGGCCCGCGCGGCTGCGGCAAGACCACCTCTGCCCGCATCCTGGCCCGCGCCCTCAATTGCGAGCGGGCTCCCATCGCCGATCCCTGTGGGGAGTGCCAGAGCTGCCGCGATCTCGCGCGGGGTGGCCCGGGGTCGATCGATGTCATCGAGATCGACGCGGCCTCTCACGGCGGCGTCGACGACGCCCGCGATCTGCGCGAGAAGGCGTTTTTCGCGCCGGTGTCCAGCCGTTACAAGGTCTACATCATCGATGAGGCACACATGGTCACCACGCAGGGCTTCAAGGCCCTGCTCAAGCTGGTCGAAGAGCCGCCGCCACATCTGAGGTTCATCTTCGCGACGACCGAGCCAGACAAGGTGCTGCCCACGATTCGTTCGCGTACCCACCACTACCCGTTCCGCCTGATCCCGCCGCGACTGCTGGCCAGCTACCTCACCGAGCTGTGCGAGCTGGAGGGCGTGATCCTTGATCCGGCGGCGCTGCCGCTCGTGGTGCGAGCGGGCGCGGGGTCGGCCCGCGACACGCTGTCGGTGCTCGACCAGCTCCTTGGGGGCGCCGACGAGGCCGGTGTGACGCATCGGCTTGCCTCCGGCCTGCTCGGCTACACGCCGGAGTCGCTGCTTGATGAGGTCGTCGATGCCTTCGCGGCGGCCGACGGCAAGACCGTCTTCGGGGTCGTCGACAAGGTCATCGAGACGGGCCAGGACCCGCGCCGCTTCACTGAAGATCTGCTGCGCCGACTGCGCGACCTGGTCATCGTTTCCGCGGTCCCCGATGCGCCAGTTACGGGGCTGATCGACGTCCCGGCCGACGCCGGTGAGCGGCTCGTCGCCCAAGCCGCCCGCTTCGGTGCCGCGGAGCTCAACCGGGCGGCCGACCTGCTCGCCAGCGGCCTCACCGAGATGCGTGGCGCCACGGCTCCCCGCCTGCTGCTCGAACTCATCTGCGCGCGCATTCTGCTCCCCGCGGCCGACCATCGTGACCTCGGTATGGCGGCCCGCATCGACCGCATCGAACGCCGACTCTCGCTCGCC
>JBAQXA010000177.1:0-2152 GCA_049299195.1 Nocardioides sp. | reverse complement strand
CCACCCAGGAGCCGACCCAAGCCGGCGTCGTCCGGCTCGCGAGCACCACGCTGGAAGGGCCCGGTTCGGCAGCACTCGTCGTGCTCCCCGGCGCGGAGGCGGCACCGAGGGAGATCCCGCTCGAGGGTGCTCGGCCTGCACAGGTTGACGTCGGCTCGGCCGTCGTCGTGCGAGCTACGGGTGACAGCGCCCCCGGGCTGGTCGCCGTTCAGGGCCCGGCCCAGGCGGCCACCCCGTCGCGCCCCCGCGAGGAGCCGCAGTCCGTCGAGAGTGCAGCCGGTTTCGTCGGCTGTCAGGAGCCGACCGCCGAGCACTGGTTCACCGGGGTGGGTGCGGCGGCGCGCCATGCATCGACGCTCGTGGTGGTCAATCCCGATCCCGGCACCGCGGTCGTTGACGTCGAGGTGCTCTCGTCCAGTGGGGTTATCGACGTCCCCTCGCTGCGGGGTGTCGCGGTGCCGGCCCACTCGGTTGCCCGGCTGGATCTGGCGGCTTTGGTGCCGCGCCGGGGGCAGCTCGCGCTCCATGCGACCGTCTCTCGCGGCCGGCTAGGGGTCTTCGTGGAGGACCGCGTCGACGATCTCGGCAGGCTTCCCGTGCGCACGGCCTGGCTCGCGGGCCAGTCGGCCCCAGCGACGGCCAGCATCGTGACCGGAGCCGGGGGAGGTCCCGGTTCGAACACCCTGGTCGTGGCCAATGGCGGCGACAGCGAAGCACGCGTCGGGGTGCAGTTGATGACCAGCGACAGCTCCTTCGCGCCCGCCGGACTCGCCGAGGTGCGGGTGCCCCCGCGCACGGTGACCGAAGTGGCTCTGGGCGCGCTCGCGGAGCCCACGAGGGTCGGTGTGGTCGGGGTGCGGGTGGAGTCCTCGGAGCCGATCACCGCGACGCTTCGCTCCGTAAGCCCCCGACAGCTCTCGGTGCTGACCGCCGCCGAGCCCATCGGTGCGCCGGGTGCGGATACCGGCGGGAGCAGCGCCGCAGTGCTCGTCCCTGCCGGCTTGACCGGAGCCGACAAGCCGAAGGACGACAAACCAGGCGACCCCAAGCCAGGTGACCCCAAACCAGTGGTGGTCCTGGCCTCGGTGAGCGGCACCAATGAGGTGCTGGTGCGCCAGTTCTCCGCCTCGGGGGCAGTGCTCGGCGAGGCGCCCCTCTCGGTCCCCGCAGAGCATGCGGTCATCCTTGCGGTCGATCCGGACACGGCTTGGCTGCAGGTGGAGGTGACCGAGAGCGCGACGAGCGCCGTGGTCGGCGCCCTGCAGTGGCGCGAAGCGCAGGGCTTTGCGGCCCTGCCGCTGCAGTCGCTCGCGACGAGCGCGCTCGTGCCGGAAGTCGGCCCAGCGAACGATGCGGTCCCCGGTAACTAGAGCCGGCGCTGGAAGTCGGGGCTAGAAGTTCGGGTCTACCTCGGACGGTGGGATGCCCAAGAGGTCGGCCAGTTGCTCCACGATGACCACGTGAATCAGGTCGGCGAGCTCGTCGCGACTGGCGCACCGATGCTCGATCGGTCGGCGGAAGAGCACCAGCCTGCTGGCCGTCGTCCCCGCGCCCCGCACCAGCGAGGCCAGGGGGACATGGTCGGTGGCCCAGTCGTGGGGGACCAGCGGAGCGTCCTCGACGGCGTACTCGATCAAGCCCAGTCGGTCCGCGCCGTGGCTGCGCACACAGCGCTGCTCCACCCGCTCGGCGACGGCGAGCACCAAGTTGTCGAAGCGATCTCGCGGGGTCGCGAGCTCTGGCCGTCCGGGCACGCGGGGCACCACACCCGGTCCGCGCATGCCGCGACCGTGGCGATCGCGCAGCTTGCGTCCGGTTATGGGGCTCACCTGAGCGAGCCTAATCGGGCGGACCCGGCGACGCGGGTAACCTCCCCACGTGAGCTCCAGTTCGCCGTGTTCGAGGCCTTGTTCGCGCACAGCCTGTCAGCGCCGGGCTGTCGCCACGCTCACTTATGTGTATGCCGACCAGACCGCCGTGCTTGGTCCGCTGGCCACGTTTGCCGAGCCGCACGCCTACGACCTGTGTGAGCTGCATGCCGAGCGCTTGTCGGCCCCACGAGGTTGGGAGGTCGTGCGGCTGGCCCTGGGCACTGTTGAGGCCGGTCCCAACGAGGACGACCTGCTCGCGCTGGCCGAGGCGGTCCGCGAAG
>JBAQXA010000176.1:0-3005 GCA_049299195.1 Nocardioides sp. | reverse complement strand
GAGTGCGGGCCGATCCGGGGTGCGCTGGGTGGTTGATCCGATCGACGGGACGGTCAACTTCGTCTCCGGCTTCCCCGAGTACGCCGTGTCGATCGGCGCCGAACTCGACGGCGAAGCCATCGCCGGGGCGGTCGTCCACGTGCCGACGGGCACGGCGTTCGCGGCCAGTCTCGGGTGCGGGGCACACCGCGACGGCCGCCCGATCGATGTGCGCAGCGGACAACCGCTGGCCGAGTCGCTGATCGCCACGGGCTTCAACTATCGGCGCGACGTGCGCACCATGCAGGCGGCGGCAGCGGCCCGGCTGCTGCCGCACATCGGGGACATCCGGCGTACCGGCTCGTGTGCGATGGATCTCGCCCACGTGGCCGAGGGGTCTCTCGGTGGTTATCTCGAGGAAGGCGTGCACCCGTGGGACCACAGCGCCGGCGGGCTGATCGCGCGGGAGGCCGGAGCGCGCACCGGGCAGACGACCGGAGCCGGCGGCCTCGATCTCTTTCTCTGCGCCCCGGCAGAGCGCTTCGAGGAGCTCTGGGAGCTCGCCGAGGAGTGTGGCTTCTTCGCCTGAACCAGGCCTTCGGGACGGCCCAGATATTCCGGGAATAGCGGGAGCCCCCACCGCAGTTGGGCGACACAGCGCGGCCGGACGTGCGATCGGCGACGGAATCGTGCACAATCTGGCCCGCTGTCATACGAGGGACCTGACGACGACGCAAGCGAGAGTGAACACAGATGGCAACCGATTACGACGCCCCCCGCAAAACTGAAGAAGAGCAGAACGAAGAGAGCATCGAGGAACTCAAGGCGCGTCGGCACGACAAGAACTCGGGCAAGGTCGACGAGGACGAGGCCGAAGCCGCCGAGTCCTTCGAGTTGCCCGGGGCTGACCTCTCCCATGAGGAGCTCGCGGTCGAGGTTCGACCGCGTCAAGATGACGAGTTCACCTGCAGCAACTGCTTCCTGGTGCACCACCGCAGCCAGTTGGCCGATCCCGCGAAGCTCATCTGCCGAGACTGCGCCTGAGCCCGCTGATCTCGGCCAGCCTGATCTGGGCCAGACTGATCTGGCCAGCCTGATGTCACCCAGTCAGAGCTGGCTGTCGCCAGCGCGCTCGTGGGTCAGAGCTCCCGCGTGGGCTGCTTCCCCGTCGACTTGAGGTAGTAGTCGGCTGCCTTCCGGGTGGCCAGCATCTTCACCAGGGCAATCACGGCACCGCTGAAGATCGCGAAGACGACGGCCTCACGGGTCTCGGTGTCGGGATCAGCCGGGTTGGCCGGCGGCTTCTTGCCTGTTGCTGCGCGCCACGAGCCGTCGATGAACTTCTTGGCAGCCACCGACGCGAGCACCGCGGAGATTGCGGAGAGCGCCGACCACGCCTTGCCTGCGGCGGGCTTGCCTGCGATGGCCTTGCCTGCGGTGGCCTTCTTGACGGCCTTCTTGGCAGCCTCAGAACCCGATGCCATCAGCGTTTCCTTCCTCACCCACACCCCGGACGACTTCTGCCGGAGCACCCGCGGCGGCGCCCGGGACGTCGCGGTCATCGTAGCTGTCCGCGGCTGCTGGGCTGCCTGCTCGGTCGGCCGATGCGGCGAGAGCGGCCACGAGCTGCGCCGGATGCCGCGTGCCGATCAGCCAGTACGGCGTCGGGTCGGCGGGGTCGTTGATCGCGACGCGGACCGTCTGCGCCAGATAGGGCCGGGTCAGCAGATAGGCCCGCGCGTCCGCGTCGACGCCGAGCACACGATGGGTGGCAGCGGCGTCCAGAGCCGTGGCAGGCCCCACCAGATGGCGCGGGACGCGCGCCTTGCCGGCCTGCAGGTGGGTGTCGTCGACCGTCACTCGGGCCCCGCCATAGCTGAGCAACGCGGCGGCGAGCAACGCGATCGCAATCGCCGCCACGAGGAACGCGATCGGCCCCGGGACGGCGACGATGATCGCCACCCAGAGGCTTGCGATAAACAGCAGACCCCAGATCCACCAGCGCACCGGAGCCGCCAGCCGCTCGTCGTACCGGCTGACTGCTGCGGGGTGATCGGGGATGGCGGAGGGCACGGACACGAGCCTAATCGGCGGTGCCCTCATCGGCGCCGCTGGCCGGGACGAGTAGCCTCCGAGCGTGCACGAGCCCCTTGAGATCGCCGTCAAGCTGTTGGACGAGGGACTGCCCCTGCCCAGCTATGCGCGCGCCGGCGACGCCGGTGCCGACCTCGTGGCCGCGCAAGACGTTGTGATCGAGCCGGGGCAGCGCGTGCTCGTCCCAACCGGCATCGCGATCGCCTTGCCGGTGGGGTATGCCGCCTTCGTGCACCCGCGCTCGGGCCTGGCCGCTCGGCACGGCCTGTCGGTCGTGAACACCCCGGGCACGATCGACGCGGGCTATCGTGGGGAGATTCAGGTGCTCTTGATCAACCACGACCCGAGCACTCCGATCCGGCTCTCCCGGGGCGATCGCATCGCTCAACTGGTCATCCAACGGGTCGAGGAGGCGCGTTTCGTGCCGGTCAGCGCCCTGCCCGAGTCCGAGCGCGGCGCCGGAGGGTACGGTTCCACGGGTGGATTCTGAAGTGCAGCCGAGCGGCCCCTTTGACATCACCGACCTCCCGGCCGACGGAGTCAGTCGACTCGACCTCGGCTCCCTGCTGGTGGCGGCTCCGGGGCAGCGGCAGGTGCGCTTGGCTATGACCGAGGGCACCCAGGAGGTGACCGGAGTCCAGGTGGTCGGGCCGGACGGAGCGGTGGAGTTGCGGGCGTTCGCCGCGCCGCGCAACGACGATCGCTGGGAGGAAGTCCGGGCCGAACTGATCGCCGGAGCGGCCGCTCAGGGGGTCACGTTCACCGAGCGCCCCGGGCGCTTCGGGACCGAAATCGTCAGTGCGGGTGCGGCACCCCAGCCGGGCGCCCAGCGCCGAGCCCTGCCGACGCGGATCGTGGGGGTCAACGGGCCGCGCTGGTTGCTGCGCGCGACGTTTGCCGGCGCAGCCGCCTCGACGCCTGAGGGCATTGCC
>JBAQXA010000175.1:0-1769 GCA_049299195.1 Nocardioides sp. | reverse complement strand
GAGGAGAGCCTTGAGCAGTTTCGGGCTGAGGCCAACGTCATGGCTCAGCTCTCGGGGGTTGCCAGCATCGTGGAGATCTACGACGCTGATGTTGCGGGGGACGGCCGCCCCTATTTGGTGATGGAGTATTGCCCGCCGCCGTCTCTCGCTGGGAGGTTCCGAAAGGAGCGGATCTCTGTTGCCGAAACTCTCGACACTGGGATTCAGATTGCTAGCGCCGTCGAGACCGCTCACCGGGCTGGAATCCTGCATCGCGACATCAAGCCGCACAACATCCTCACCAGTTCACGCGGGTACCCCAAGCTGACCGACTTCGGAATCGCTGGCACGACGAGTGAAGGCGACCGGTCATACGGAATGTCGATCCCCTGGTCGCCTCCGGAAGCGATGAGTGAGGCTGCACCTCCAGATGTGCGCAGTGACGTTTATTCGCTTGCCGCAACGCTCTATTCGCTCTTGGCCGGCCGTTCTCCGTTCGAGGTGAATGGCGGCGCGAACGACAACGCGACGCTGATGACACGCATCGAACGGGCAAATTTGCCTCCATTGACTCGAGTGGACGTGACGGACTCGCTCAACGCGGTTTTGCGGGCGGGCATGAGCAAGCAGCTCGACACTCGAACGTCGTCCGCGATGGCGTTGGCGCACGACCTGCAGGCCGTTCAGTCCGAACTCGGCCTCCACCTGACCAAGATCGATGTGCTCGACGCCGGAGCTTCTTCATTCGTCGGAGAGGCACCCACCAGCGATCAGCACACCCGTGTGCGACCAGTCACGATCATTGTGCCCGAGATCATCGCTGCCCAGGGCACGCGGTTCAATCCGAGCTTCATCCAGCCTGACCTCGAGAAGACCCGAACCAAGGCGGGGAAGGATGTCGATGAGGCCACCGCCGTGGGAGCTATCCGAATCGACGACGATTCCAGCGGCTCGGCCCTAGGCGAGGAGCTGCTGGTCGAAGACTCGGGGGGAACGGCTAGGTATCTGCTGGTCGGGCTGGCTGCTGTCGCCCTGCTCCTTGGACTGAGCGTCATTTTCTGGCCGAAAAGCGGAGACAAGGAGCCGGATCGGAGTGCCTTTGATACCTCGGAGGTGCCTGATGCGTTGGCCGGGTACCTCGCCGCCCCTGAGGATCTCGTTGCCGACACGTCAAAGCACGGCAAGGTGGAGTTTTCGTGGCGTGGCGTGAACGGGTCAGATGACGCCTCTTTCGCCGTGGCGTGGTCACGGGCAAACGAGCCACAGCCGGTCGCGGAAGTCCAGGGAACCCGCTATGTAGCTTCTGCCAACTCCGGCGAGATCGTGTGCGCCGAAGTTGCTGCTGTAAGTGCTGGATCCTCGCTGTCTCCGGCCAGCGAGCAAGTATGTGTGGAGGTGAAATGACCAACGATTCCGCTCAATCGTTGCTCATGGTCGAGTTTTGCGGAGAAGAGCACCTCGTCGCTCCGGGCACGCGCTTCGCCGTGGGACGTGAAGCCGATCTCGTCGTTGATGATGCGAACTCCTATTTGCACCGTCGCATCATCGAGTTTTTTCACGAGAACGACTTCTGGTGGGTCGCCAACGTCGGCACCCGTCTCTCCGTCACCGTCAGTGGCGAAGCAGGCACGATGCAGTCCTGGCTGGGTCCAGGGAGCCGGATCCCCGTCGTGTTGCCGACTCTGGCGTTGCTCTTCACTGCTGGCGGGACAACCTACGAGTTGGGCGTGAGGTGTCCCGTCGCGCCCTTCGTGCCGCTCCCAGTGGAGCTTGCAGACTCCACTCAGAGC
>JBAQXA010000174.1:0-1647 GCA_049299195.1 Nocardioides sp. | reverse complement strand
TGCGAGGCTCAGCCTTCGCCGGGACTTCGTCTCGACTGCGGCCTCACTTCTCAGCCCTGACGTATTGAATTTTGCAAGGCCTGCGAGGCCTCCGCCTCCACCGAGACTTTCGTCTCAGCTACGGCTGCAGCTTCTCAGCCTTGCCTTTGCTTATGACGCGGGTTTTCGCAGATCACCATGACGCGGCCGTGGCGACGGATCACCTTGCACTTATCACAGATCGGTTTGACACTCGGGTTGACCTTCATCAGAGGGTCCTTTCAGTTGCGGCTGGCCGGTCACTTGTAGCGATAGACGATGCGACCCCGCGAGAGGTCATAGGGCGAGAGCTCCACCACCACGCGGTCCTCAGGGAGGATCCGGATGTAGTGCTGGCGCATCTTGCCGGAGATGTGCGCGAGGACCTTGTGGCCGTTGGTGAGTTCGACCCGGAACATTGCGTTCGGGAGCGCTTCCACGACCGTGCCCTCGAGCTCGATCACGCCTTCTTTTTTAGGCATATACCCCATCTACTTCGTTGCTTCGACTACCGTTCGGCCCGGGAACCTCTCCCGCACGTCGTACGCGAGTGGACCTCGTGAAACTCGCCTGGAACCACCACCCGGGCACACCGACGGACCGCTCAATTGAGCAGTCGCGTTGAAGTGACTCAGGCAGCCGCTTGGCGCCAAGACGAACCCACGTTGGACCGACACGCCAGTTTAGAGCTCCCGGGGGCAGAACCCTAATCCGTGGAGGCGGGTGGCTCAGCGGGTGATGACGGTCCCGTTGACCAGGGCCGGCGGTCGGGCCCCGAGGAAGAAGATACCCGGCAAACCCGGGGTCTCGAAGCCCGCGCTGGTGTTGCGCCGCAGGGTGGACGCGGACAGTCGGGCTGTGCCGGTCCGGTCGTTGCTGACGAAGAAGATCGCTCCGCCGCCCTCGCGCGCCCAGTTGTCCTCGATGACCGTATGCCGCAGCACCAGCCGGAAGCTATTGCCGTCCAGATAGATGGCCCCACCGCTCCCCCCACCCGGCGTCCCCGGTCGGGCCGGGTTCGCGCCGCGCCCCACCGCACGGTTGGCGGCGAAGTAGCTGCGCGAGATGCGCCAGGAGACACCGATGCTGGACACGCCCCCGCCGTTGGCGCAGACGCCGCCGAGGAAGCGTGAACTCCGGACCCGGACCGGGCGTTGCGACCAATGGCTCAACACCCGGACGGCCGCGCCGCCAAGGTCTGGACCCGTCCGGTCGCAGCGGTTGCCGGTGAAGGTGACCTTCTTGAGCCGCAGTTGGCCGCCGCGGACAAAGATCGCACCGCCGCCGCCTCCTTCAGCCTGCTCGCCGGTGGAGTTCCCGTCGGCAAGCGTGATGCGGCGAACCACCAGCAGCGGCCACCGCTGGTCCTGGCAGTGCGACGTCGTCCAGACCTGCTGCGCATCGCAGGTGTTCTGATAGAGGATTCGCCGCTGTCCCGCGCCGCTGAGGGTGACCAGGCCACCGCCGTCGATGATCGTCTTCCGATTGGTGTTGAGGACCTTGAGCGTGCGCGGCAACTGGATCGTCACGGGATTGGGGCCGCAGTCGAACACGATCCGACCGCCAGCTCGGACCGCTCGGCGCAACGCACCAGGGCGACAACTCCCGGGCGTCCCGGTGCCGATCACC
>JBAQXA010000173.1:0-1673 GCA_049299195.1 Nocardioides sp. | reverse complement strand
GTGGTGGCGGTGATCGGCGGCGGAATCGTGTGGCAGCAGACCCGCGATGACTCGCGGGACAACGCCCGCGATCGCGAGCAGGTCCAGGTGTTGACCGCCGAAGAGCGCATCCTCCAAGCACCCGACGCGGCGCGCGAGCGGCTGACCTTCCCCGGCGGCGCGGCAGCCACCCTCGTGCGCTCGGCCTCCCAACACCGCGCGCTGCTCATTACTGAGGCGATGCCCCCGGCCCCGGACGGTAGCGTCTACCAAGTGTGGTTCGACGTTCCGGGCGAAGGCATGGTCGCCGCCGCGGTGATGCCGCCGAGGCCTGATCAGACCGTGCTTCTGTCCGGCGACGCCGCCGTGGCGACGGCCGCAGGGATCACCGTCGAGCCGACCGGGGGGTCGGTGACGCCGACCTCGGAGACGATCGCGCTGTTCGACTTCGACAACCTCACCCCGGTCGGCGGGACCGACGCCACATGACCCTCGCGCAGCCGCCGGGGGACGCTCTCCGGCGCATCGCGGTCATCGGATCGGGATTGGCGGGGCTGACGGCTGCGCACGTCGCGGCCAAGACCGCCCACGTCACGCTCTTTGAGGCCGACGACCGGCTCGGTGGTCACGCCGACACTCACCAGGTCGGTGGGCTCGCGATCGACACCGGCTTCATCGTGCACAACGAGCGCACCTACCCGACGCTCTTGCGAATCTTCGCCGAGCTCGGCGTCGAGACCCAGGACTCGGAGATGTCGCTGTCGGTCAGCGACCGCGAAACCGGCGTGGAGTATGCCGGCGCGCTCGGCCCCCGCGGCCTCTTCCCCACCGCACGCCTGCTGGCCGACCCGGCCCACCTGCGGATGCTCGCCGAGATCCCGCGGTTCCATCGCCGGGCCCGGGCACTCCTGGCCGCCGGGGCGGACGCCGATCAAACCCTGGGCGACTTCCTCGCCGAACACGGCTTCTCGGCCTCGTTCGTCCGGCACTTCGCCGAGCCGCTGGTCGCGGCCGTGTGGTCCTGCGATCCCGAGCGCGCCATGGCCTACCCGGCGGCCTACCTGTTCACCTTCCTCGACCACCACGGCATGCTCGGCGTCTTCGGATCACCGCGCTGGAAGACCGTGGTCGGCGGTTCCGGGACGTACGTCGCGAAGGTGGCTGCGGGCCTTCACGACGTACGCCCCGGGACCAAAATCCTCGGCGTGGCCGAGACCAGCGAGGGTGTCGAGGTCACCGACGGCAACGGCGCGGTGCACCGCTTCGATGCGGTCGTCATCGCCACCCACCCCGACCAGGCACTGGCCATGCTGACGGCTCCGACGGCCGCGCAGCGCGAGGTGCTGGGCGCCATGGTCTACTCCGCCAACACAGCACACCTGCACACCGACACCTCGCTGCTGCCCCGGGCCGAGGCCGCCCGCGCGTCGTGGAACTTCCTCCGCCCCGCTGGCCCGGGCCCCTCAGCCGACGCGAGACCAACCGACGGTGCGGTCACTGTGACCTACGACCTGACCCGCCTGATGCGGCTACCGACCCGCACCCACTACCTCGTCACACTCGGGGGTGGCGATCTGATCGACCCCGACTCGGTGATCGACACGATGCACTACGCCCACCCGCTCTACACCCCGCAGACGCTGGCGGCACAGCGTCGACTCCCCGACATCGAGACCACGCGGATCGCCTTCGCC
>JBAQXA010000172.1:0-2157 GCA_049299195.1 Nocardioides sp. | reverse complement strand
CCCCGAGAACCTCGACGGCCTGCACAAGGTGCTTAGGCAGCGTCCCGACGGTCGCTGGGTGTGGCGATGGGACCCGGCGTTCGTCCACTCCAACTTCGACTTCCTGCGCGACGGCGCGGCCGCGGGCACCGAGCAGTTCGACGCGATCAGCCATCTGCTGATTGACGGAGCCCGACGCGTCACCGCCCCAACACTTCTCGTCCGCGGGCTGCTGTCCGACGTGGTCTCCCAGGCCACCGTCGAGGAGTTCACCCACCTGGTCCCGCACGCCGAAACCGTCGACGTGTCCGGCACCGGTCACATGATCGCCGGGGACGACAACGACGCCTTCACCGCCGCGGTCACCGACTTCCTCGACCGCTGCACTCTCTAGACCGCGCCACTGCACCGCTCGGGCACGCTGCCCACGCTTGGGCGACGCGGCCAGTTCGGTGACGTGTTCAGTCTGTAGAGTTTCTGCGCCGTCGGCTGGCTACGTGTCCAAAATCGTTGCTGCACTGACTATTTCGCCGCGCATCACTCATCCGACATGTCGAGCGGTGGTGGACTACCACCACGTCAGCTCTCGAGAAGCTTTGCTTTTCCACGCAGCAGTTCCCCGGCCCGCTGTCAGCAGCCGAGTTCCCCTCCGGCGGCGACGATGATCTCAACGGCGGCCGGTACTGATATCGCCAAGTCCTTCGAGACCATCTCAATGGCGTCAGAGGATGGATGGCCGCTGTGGGTCAGCTGGCACACCTTGTAGCCCTCGGTCAGCAGTTGTTGAGCTGTCAGATACGCCAGCCTGCTCTGAAGTCGCTGGAGGTAGCCGGCCTCATCGGCGACCGCAGTGGGCGCGGTCGCGACCCCGATGCCCACAGCGATGGCCAGCAGGGCTACATGGACGGCTCGTGGACGCCGGTTCCGCCGCAGCGATGTCCGCGTCGACCCCACACGGACATCGCCTGCTGCGGTAGGTCGGGACGAGTGAGCACAGGCAACGCGGTCGTTCATGAGGTCCGTCTCTGGGGGGTGGTGGGGCGGTGGGGCCACCCGCTGGCCTCGCGGAGCAGGACGGCGATGGCGGGGACGGTGAGGGTGCGCACGACGAAGGTGTCCAGCAGCAGACCGCAGCCGATGATGAATCCGGCTTGGATCATGATGGCGATGGAGCCGACCATCAGGCCCAACATGCTGACCGCGAAGATGATGCCGGCCGAGGTGATCACCGACCCGGTGCTGGCCACGGTGCGTAGGACCCCGACGCGGATGTTGCGGGTGGATTCCTCCTTGAGCCGCGACACCAGGAGCATGTTGTAGTCGGCGCCCACCGCGACCAGGATGATGAACGCCAATAGCGGTACGGGCCAAGCGATTTCACCACCGAGTCCCCACTGGAAGACCAAGACTCCAATGCCCAGCGAGGCAGTGTAGTTGAGCACCACGGTGCCCAGCAGGTAGAGCGGGGCGAGCAGTGCGCGCAGCAGCAGCACCAGGATCAGGCCCACGATGAGCAGGGTGGAGGCGGCCAGCTGGATGAAGTCGGCGGTCAGGAGGCGCTGAATGTCGGAGTTGACCGCCGGGAACCCGGCAACCGAGATGCGGGCTTGCGCCAGGGAGGTGTTGGGTCTGGCTGCCTCGGCGACGGCGACCATCTGGTGGGACAAGTCCATGGCCTCGGCGCTGTAGGGGTCGTTGCTGGATTCCACGAGGAATCGGGCGGTCTTGCCGTCGCGGGAGAGGAACTGTTTGGCGACGTCGGCGAACTGGCGGTTCTCGAAGGCGTTGGGCGGCAGAAAAAAGCCGCTGGAGGTGTCGGAGCCGGTGCTGGCGCGCGCCGAGTTCTGCAGCTGGGTGGCGATCTGGCTCATCCCGCTAAGCATGTCGATGTTGCTGTCGGCCAGGGTGTGCACGCCGGTGGCCAGGGCTTGGGCGCCCGAGGCGAGTTGGCCGATGCCGTCTTGGAGTCGGCGGACGTTACCGGCCAGGTTGGCGGGGTCACCGAGCGCGCCGAACGCCTTGTCCAGCGAGGTGACTGCGGTCTGGACGCCGGCCAGGGTGTCGGCCACGGATGCGTTCTGGCCGACGGTGTCCCCGAGCCCGGCGACCTGGGTGAAGAACCCGGCGTTGCGCAGCGTCGTGAGGACCTGGACCTGGTCGCGGATCTGGGCGCACTGC
>JBAQXA010000171.1:0-1650 GCA_049299195.1 Nocardioides sp. | reverse complement strand
ACCCACGACAGTCCCGCTGCGCCAGCGATGGCTCCGCCGGGCACCGTCAGCGGCAGCGTGTGCCACAGGGACACCGCGACAAGGGGAGAGCCGTCCGACGCGGTGTCGTGCACGACGAGCGCCTCGTCGACCTTGGCCCGGAACTCGGCAATCTCGGCCTCCGGCAGCGGAGCAGGCAGCGCAAAGCTGCGGGCGTCGAGCGTGATGAGCTCGGGCCAGTCGGCGTCGGCCGCGCGGCTCAGCGTTAGTGGCTGGGGTGCAGGTGTTTGGGGTGCGTCACTGCTCACGCCATCGAGTCTGCCAGGGTGGAGCAATGCTGTTGCCCCTGACCGTCGACGTCGTCGAGATCACCGATCCGGCCGATCCGCGGGTCGACGACTTCCGCGACCTCAGTCGGGCCGATCGTCGCCCCGATGTACCTGGCGGACCGGCCGGTTCGGCGCTGGCCATCGCCGAGGGCGTCACCGTGGTGCAGCGGATGATCGCCTCCCGGTTCGCGCCGCACGCGTTCCTCGGCGTCGAGAAGCGGCTGGCCGAGCTGACCGCGGCGGGATCCATCACGCGTGGACCCGACGGAGTGCCGTTCTATGTGGCGAGTGCCGAGGTGATGGCGGCGGTCGTTGGCTTCCACCTGAACCGCGGCGTGCTTGGCGTCGCGCGCCGCCCGACGCCGCTGACAGTGGCGCAGGTGTGCGCGAGCCCATCGGGAGCAGAAGCCAGGACCGTTGTGGTGCTGGAGGGCGTGAACGACCACGAGAACATCGGCAGTATCTTCCGCAACGCCGCGGGCCTCAATGTGGATGCGGTGATCTTTGGGCGTGGATGCGCAGATCCCTTGTACCGCAGGAGTATTCGCGTCTCGATGGGCCACGCGCTGCTGGTGCCGTTTGCCACCTACGAGGCCTGGCCCGACGATCTGACAGTCCTCAAAGAGGCGGGCTTCCGGACCGTTGCGCTCACCCCCGGCGAGGGGTCGGTGCCGCTGGCCGAGGCTGTGTCGGGCGACCGCATCGCCTTCCTTGTCGGCGCCGAAGGCCCCGGTTTGGCAGAGGACACCATGGCGCAGTGCGACGTTCGCGCACGCATTCCGATGAGTCGCGGCACCGATTCACTCAACGTGGCAACCGCGGCCGCCATCGCCTTCTACGAGCGAACGCGCTAGCGCTTGATCCGCTAGTACTAATCCTCTGGGTGGGCCCGGACGCCCAGCAGGACGTCCTCCCACGCCGGCACCGCGGGCTTGGCCCGCTTCGCGCGATGCTTGCTGCCCGCGGTCCGATCACCCTCGGCGCCGGGACGCTTCCGCTCGGCAAGCTCACGCTGGAACTTGGACGGGGCAGCCTCGGGGGAGGCAGCCTCGGGGGAGGCAGCCTCGCTCGCCGTGTCGGCGTCGTGCTCGGGTTCGCCGGGCTCGGGAGTGACGATCTGGGTTTCACCAGTCTGGGTTTCGCCGGGCTGGGTTTCAACAGTCTGGGTTTCGACAGTGTCGGGCGCAAAGTCGAGGATCGGCTCCAAGACCTGCGTGGTCTCGGTGGAGTACTGCAGATCGAGGACGTCGGCCAGCGGGGCGGGCGCCGGAATCAGCGGAGCGGGCGTGGGGTTAGCCGATTCCGAGTCAACCGGTGGAGCAACTACCGGTGCGGGGACTAC
>JBAQXA010000170.1:0-3815 GCA_049299195.1 Nocardioides sp. | reverse complement strand
GGTCTAGGCGCTCGGGTCTGAGCCGGCTAGGCGCCGGCTCCCCCCTAGTCGGTGCCAGCTTTGGTGTCAGAGTCCCGCGTCAGTGTCCCGCGGCAGCGTGTGTGGCGCGGGGAATAGCCTGTTGCCCGCGCGCGGAGAGCGCCGCGCCGACGATGCCTGCGGTGTTGCGCAACGCCGCAGGCACGATCGGGGTGTTGATCCGCACGAGCGGGAGGACCTCATCTGAGCTCTTGCTCACCCCGCCGCCCACGACGAATAGGTCGGGAGAGAAGAGTCTTTCGAGCGTGGCGTAATAGCGGGTGAGCCGCTTGGCCCACTTCCGATAGCTGAGCTGCTCGTTGACGCGGGCGCTGTTGGCGGCGCGGCTCTCGGCTTGGTGGCCCTTGATCTCGAGGTGGCCGAGCTCCGAGTTGGGGATCAGCACGCCATCGTGAATCAGGGCGCTGCCGATCCCGGTGCCGAGGGTCGTGACGATGACGAGTCCGCGCTGGCCTCGCGCGGCGCCGTACGTCACCTCGGCGAGGCCGGCCGCGTCGGCGTCATTGATGACATGGACCGCTCGACCGAGGGCAGCGGTAAACAATGCGTCCGCGTCGGCGCCGATCCACGCGCTATCGATGTTGGCAGCCGAGCTCACCACCCCATGTCGGACCACGGCCGGCACGGTGATCCCTACCGGGACGTCGCGCTCGGGAATCTCGCTCAGCATCTGTGCCAGGACCCGGGCAACGGCCTGTGGGGTGGCCGGTTGGGGAGTGGGGACCCGAAGTCGAGGTCCGGCGAAATCTCCGGTGCGTAGGTCGACCAAGGCCCCCTTGATGCCGGTGCCACCGAAGTCGATCCCGACTGCGAGGGGGGGCATCGAAGAGCTGGACGGGGGTGAGGTCATGGGGACTATCGAACAAGCCGAGCCCGCTGGCTGCAACCGCGGCCCCGGTAGTGGACAGTTTTTTCGAATGGACATAAGGGAACCGCTTGTAAATTTCCTGGACAGCGCTTAACTTTTGTCAAGCCGTGCAGAACCGTGGACAGGAGAGCCAGTCAGGAGTCTTGGAGTTGACCGTGACCTCGTTGTTCGGTCGATCACCCCAGCCAGGAATCCTTCGACGGCACCCGTCCTCACTCCGCACGCGCCACCTCACCAGGTGGGGGTCAGGCTTCACGCCCGGCAAAGTCGTCAACCTCCCGACGACCACGCCGATCGTGGATTCCACCGGCCCAACCCCCCCCAGAAGCCGTGGCTTCGCCGCGACGGTCTTGAAGGCTGTGAAGCCTCCCCCACCTGGTGGTATCTCCCCCCGATGAACCCTCGCCTGCGCGCCGGCATCCTCGCCGAGGCCGCCACCATGACTACGGCCAGCGGCTGGGGTGCGCTCACCATGTCCGCGCTTGCCAAGCGAGTGGGTGTTTCGCGTCAGACGATCTACAACGAGTTCGGCACGAAGGCCGATCTCGGCGAGGCCGTCATCCTCAACGAGCTGCTCCGCTTCCTCGCCGAGGTCGAGGGTGGGTTTGCGGACCATCCCGGTGACATGGTCGGCTCGGTCCGCGCCGCCTGTCGTCGCGTCTTTGAGTTGGCTGCGGTGGATCCGATCGTGCACGCCGCGCTGGCCGCCAACCTGGGTGCCGCAACCGAACTCCTGCCCATGCTGACCACCCGTTCGCTGGGGTTGATCGAGATCGCCACCGAAACGGTGAAGGTCCTGCTCGCGCCGTATCCGATTGCCCTGAGTGAAGCCGAGTTTGGGACGGCGGTCGACGCGGTGATTCGCGTCGTGCTGTCAAAGGTCATGGACCCCGGGCTCCCCCCTGAGGAGAACGCCGAGAGCATGGCCTGGCTGGCCGAGCGCGTGCTGCCGTTGGCCGACTGACTCCGTGCGCCCCGGTCGCCCCTAGGGCACGAGGACGTCGGCGGCGGGATGCTCACCGTTGGCCGAGCCGCCATTGAGCGAAGGCTTAGCGTCCACGCGGTTGGCGCGCTTGCGGCTGCGGATCCGGCTCAGCGTCTCTGGCGTCATACCGAGCAGTGAGGCGATGTCCTTGAGCGGCACGTTGGCGAGCAGCCCGGGCCGCTCGGACAACAGGCTGGTGTAGCGCTGTTCGGGAGTGAGGGTGAGGAGTTCGATCTGCCGAGCCTCCTTGAAGGCGGCGAAGATCAGGCTCATCGTGGCCACCAGCTCCGACCACAAGGCATGCCGACCGCCGAGATCGAGGAGCACGCGGAAGTCGATCCGTTCGGCGATGGTGGGCGCCAACGCTTGGGCGTGGTAGTTCGACACGCCCTCGCCATAGTTGCTCAGGCCGACATCGGGGCGGGCGCCGACGAAGCGGCGTACGCCGGGGTGCCCCAGCCCGGAAGGCGTAGCGAAGGGCTGGCCGCTGTCGGCGATCGCTACCACCTGATCGGTTCCGTTTTCGGTGCGGACGGTCGCGCAGATCGCGCCCTCGCGAATGAAGTAGAGGTAGGGGTGGGTGTCGCCAACCCCAAAGAGCAGCTCGCGCTGACGGAGGGTGACCGTGCGGAGTCGAGCCTCCAACGTCTCCCACTCGGGCAGCCGGGCGGCGACGAGGAACTCGAGGTTCTGGCGCAGCGTGCGCGCGATCGTCGGGTCGGTTCGCATGACCTGTGCCACTTACTTCTGCCTCCGGTCTGATGAGTTGGGCAACCCGCTCAGGATCAAGCTCACGGGTCAAGAAGTACCGCATCGACGGGCCTGCCAACAGTCCTTTTCGGATCTTTAAGCCGGAAAAATTGACCCTCATCAATGGTGGTCTTGACCGGTATCAAGTGCGTCGACGATTTCCGTCGAAATACCCGCACTTCTTTACGAAAACCGCGTCAGGCGTCCCCCCAAGGCGTGTCTTCTGTCGTGAGTGGTCGCCCGGCTTTGGAGAGCCGAGGCGGCCTAGACAACGTGACGGATTGAGGCGGACGAAGATGAAGTTGGGTGGATCGGGCGTGCTTGCACGCGCACTGGCGCTGGTGACGGCGTTGTTGGTGGCTCTCTCGGTGCTGGTCTGGCAGGTCCCTGCCCAGGCCGTGGGCACGGGCGCCATTTCCAAGCAGCTGGACGGCACCCAAGGCAATGGCTTCACCGCCCCCAACACCTTTGCGACCGGTGCGCTCGTGCGCTATCGGCTGACGGTGAGCTGCAGCAGCCTGCAGACCGATTGCGGCATTGGCACGGTCATTGACGACCTAGACCCGCAACTGGAGTACGTCGGCATCGTGCGCCCGACGACCAACGTCCCGATCGCGGCCGCGGCGGTGGGGCAGCGGGTGACCCTGACCCTCGGCACCGCAGCATCCCCGTGGCCTGATGGCAACACCCTCGAGATCGTGTTGATCGCCCGGGTGCGGACGACGGCCACTGGTGCGATCCCCAATACCTCTTCAATCACTACGACCGATGGGCCGACCCAGCAGTCGCAGACCGTGACTATCCAAGCCCCCCCGGCTTCGCCCAACTGGGGCGTGGATAAGTCGGGGCCCGGCGGCAACCCTGCAGTGGGTGAAGACGTCTCTTACACGATCAGGTTCACCTCACCTAGCCTCTACGGCAACCTCGATATCACCGGTGGCACGTTGGTTGACACCTATCCCGCGGGCGCGGTGGTCGTCGACCCCGCTGGGGGCGTGGTCGACACCACCAACCGCACCATCACGTGGACGCTGCCACGGATTACCTCCGCCACGGAGATGAACTGCTCGCCGCAAGGCACCAACTGCAGCTCGTATTGGTACAAGACGGTGGTGCGTGAGCAGTTGCAGGACGAGTTCCTTCGGTTGCAGCGCGAGTTGGGCAAGACGATCC
>JBAQXA010000169.1:0-12625 GCA_049299195.1 Nocardioides sp. | reverse complement strand
AGGCGGAGCTGCAAGCGGTGACGAGCGCGGCGCAAGAGCGGCGGCGGGACCTCGCCGAGCGCGTCGCCCCCGTCTTGGCGCAACTGCAGAGCGAGCACCCGCCCCGGCCGGAGACCCGGGCTGAGGCGGCGCGGCTGGCGTCGTCACTGCGCGATGACTTGCAGGCCAGGTTCCTCATGCGGGCCGAGATCCGCACGATGGTCGCCAGCGCTCGGGCCCGAGGAGTCGCGGTGAGCATCAGCGACGATCGGAGTATGCCGTCGGAGGACGCCATCGCGAGTCGCGCCCGGGCGCTGATCGCCGCCGGACTCGGTGCCGCGGACAGCGGCGAGATGGTCTTCCGGATCTCACCGGCGAGCGGCTTCACGTGCGTGGCGTCGGGGATGAGCGAGGGGAGTCTGGCGCGGGTCGGCGAGGTGCTCACTGCGATGGGCGCCGAGGTCGAGGTCGCCGACGAGATCTTGTGGTCAAGCCTGCCGGAGTAACCGGGAAGCCGCGCCTATCGCCGCGGTGGTCGTACGACCAAGGTCCACTGGCAACCCCGACTCAGGTCTTCCTAGTCTCGAAGTGTTCAAGGATCCCGGAATGGCCTGGATCCGCTTCGAGGAAGGAGAGGGCCATGGCTTTCTCTGCAATGTCCATCAGCGGGCGGCGTCGTCGGCGTCGTCGGGGTCGTCGCGGCGGCAGCGGCGGCAGCACCAGCACCGGGACGCACACGCGCACCGGCGGCGGCACCGGGACCAGCACGCGCACGCGGACCGGTCACTGAGCAAACCTGCACCATCGCCCGGCTTCGAGGTCGGGCACCTGCGGAGCCCGAAGCAACCGGGCTCCGCAGGCACGTCTAGGCCGAGTGTCGGTGAGGAGGAATCGTGTCGGCAAGTCTGGTGGCCCCCGAGGCCCCCGCGGCGACGCTGCGCGAGATCCTCGTGCGCTTCTGGCCCTATTGCCGGCCGCGGCGCTGGCAGATGCTGCTCGCGCTGGGCTTCGCCGCCATTGAGCCGGCGATCGCCACGGCGGAGATCTGGCTGTTCAAGCTGGTCGTCGACGATGTGTTGGTCGCGAAGGACTTCGGCCCCTTCTGGCCGATCGCGGGGGCCTATGTCGGGCTGACCGTGCTCGCCGGCATCATCGCCGGCTTGAGCCGGATGCTCGACACCTGGCTCACGCAGCGCTTCCTGATCGACCTCCGGGTCGCGGTGCTGCACCACGTGCAGAGGCTGCCGCTGGAGTTCTTCGGCGTCTGCCGCCAAGGCGACCTGCAGTCGCGGGTCACGCATGATGTGTCGGCCATCGAGGGATTCCTCGTGAGCGGCAGCACCGCGATGGTGAGTTACGGGCTGGAGGTCGTGCTCTTCACGGCCGCACTCTTCTATTTGGACTGGCGCCTCGCGTTGGTGGCGCTGATCGTCACTCCCCTCTTTGCGACGCTGACCAAGGCGTTCTCCCGGCGGATCAAGCAGATCTCGCGGGAGAAGCAGCGCCGGGTGGGCGCGACGAACAGTTCGCTGGAGCAGACGCTGAGCACGATCGCGCTGGTGCAGGCATACGACCGCACCGAAAGCGAGGTTGCCCGGTTCACCGAGCAGGCGGAGGCGCGTTATCGCACCGAGATGGCGAGCGCCAAGGTCCGGTCGCTGTTTGCGCCACTGTTGGAGCTGACCGAGCTGGCCGGCGTACTGATTGTGTTGGCGGTGGGGACCTGGTTGCTGACGCGCGGGGACCTGACCGTGGGCGAGCTGCTGGTCTTCATCACCTACCTGACGCGGCTCTATAGCCCGATCCGCGGGTTGGGGTCGACCTTCACGGCGGCGCACTCGGCGGCGGCTGGGGCCGAGCGGGTGATTGAGCTGTTGGACGAGCCGCCGTTGCCCGAGGACCACCCGAATGCCGTGGAGCTCGGCCGTGCGCGCGGAGAGCTGGGGCTCGACAACGTGAGCGTGCGCTATCCGGGGGCCTCGCGCGATGCGCTGAGCGGCGTGGACCTCGTGGTGCGGCCGGGGGAGGTGGTGGCCGTCGTCGGGCCGAGCGGTGCCGGCAAGAGCACGCTGGTGCGGCTGGTCAATCGGTCGCTCGATCCGGGGGCCGGGCGCGTGACGATGGACGGGCACGATCTGCGCGAGCTGACGCGGGCGTCGGTACGCCGCAACGTGGCGCTGCTGTTGCAGCAGACGCAGCTGGTAGACGGGTCGATCGGCGACAACATCGCGTTTGGGGTCGACGCTGCCGAGGAGGAGGCCGTGCACGTGGCCGCCCTGCGCGCGGGGGTGTTGGACTTCGCCGCCGAACTGCCCGAGGGGATGGACACCCAGGTGGGGGAGAAGGGCCGGCGGCTGTCTGGGGGGCAGGCCCAGCGGGTGGCGATTGCCCGGGCGCTGCTGCGAGATGCGCCGGTGCTGGTGTTGGACGAGCCGACCACCGGGCTGGATCGCGCGGCGGCGGACCGGCTGCAGCCGATCTTGTCGAGGCTGATGGCGGACCGGGCGACGTTGGTGATCTCCCACGACCTGACACGGGTGGCGGACGTCGATCGCGTCGTCGTACTCGAGGGGGGACGCGTCATCGAGTCCGGCTCGCCGGCTGAACTGCTAGCGGCCGGAGGCTGGTACGCCGCCGCACTCGCCGCCGCCGTCGACACCGCCGCCGTCGACACCACCGCCGTCAACACCACCGCCGTCAACACCACCGAGCAGGAAGGGCTGGCGGTATGACGGCCGCACCCGCCCCAGGCGAGCCACCGATCCTCGCCGAGGGTGAAGAACTGGCGCCCGGCTATCGCGTGGTGGAGCTGCTCTCACGGGGGCAGGCCATGGATGTGTATGAGGTCTACTCCGAGAAGCACTGGTGCAACCTGATCGCGAAGACGATCCGGCCCGACCGGAAGGAGCCGCGGGTGCGCCGCCGGCTCCTCAATGAGGGTGACGTGCTGTCGCGGGTGAACCACCCACACCTCGCCCGCTGGATCGACACCGTCCGCGGGCCACGGCCCGTCGTGCTCACCGAGATCGTCTACGGCGACACTCTTGAGGAGATCATCGAGGACAGCCCACGGAGGATGTCGGCCAAGTCGCTCGAAGTGCTGGCGCAACAACTGCGAAGCGCGCTCCACGCACTCCACCAGATCGGCATACTCCACCTCGACGTGCGCCCCGCCAACATCATCAACCGCGCCGGCACCGCCGTCCTGATCGACCTGAGCATCGCCCGCCCACCGGGCCGCGTGCCGAGGGGCTACGGCACCCCCGGCTTCATGCCGCCCGAGCAACGCTCAGGTGGCTTCGTCACCGAAGCCTCAGACGCCTGGGCCCTCGCCATGACCCTCTACGTCGCCGCGACCGGCGTACTCCCCGACCCCGACCAACCCATCCCCAGCATCCGCACCCACCGCCGCCTCCCCCGCGAGCTGGCCGACTACATCGACCAAGAGGTATGCGTGGCTAGACCTGCGCCTGCTGTCTACTGACGGTGTCATCCTTGGCCTTGATGGTCAGGTCACTGCGACGTGACTGCGCGTGAACTACGTTCCGCGGGTGTCCTAAGCAGCGGACGGCTCCCACCGCCAGAGGAAGCGTCTGTGGCCAGTCGCGCGCGTTCCTCGACGCTGGCGTTCGCTGCGGCGCACTAAGGCAGTGGCTCGAGGCTGGGAGGCCGCCGGTGGGACGTTTTGCTCGGCGCCGTTGATCGAGATGAAGGCTGATCCCAGTGGCCGTAAGCTGACCGCACGAGGTTGCGGATCGCGAGGTCGCTGCGAGTCTGGATCTCGCGGCTCAGGGCGAGTCTGGTGAACACGGTGATCAGGTGGGCCTCGACTGCATCGAGTTTGTGGTGGAACACCGTCGGGCCCGCAAGTCGGTCCTGTTCATGCGGAAGGGCTGCTCGACGCAAGACTGACGGAGATTTGGAGGCTTGCAGCGACTGGAACACCGCCTCCGGGGCCTGGTCATTGAGGACCACGCGGGGACGGCCGTTGAGCTCGTTCTCGACGGGCGCGTAAGTGCTGTGCGGAGTGGGCGCTTAGGTCGGTGCCCTTAGGGAATTGCTCGCGGAGCAGGCCGTTCGTGCTCTCGCTCAAACCGCGCTGCCAGTCCTAAACAGATCGATCGCAACAGCCGTCCCGCAGGAAGATCGCCCACCCGACCCTTGAGTGCGTCGTGCGGGGTGTCGCCGTCGCGGTGGGGAAGGTGGAGTAGACGCTCCACGCGAGTGGTGCGCTCCACGCTGGTGCCGATTGCCGAACGAAGGTCCTTGCCGATGATCAGATCACACTCCCAGTGCCCGGCTTGGGTGCGACCTCGGGCGCGAAAGGCCGCTGGTGGATCGAGAGCATCGGCTGCTCGAACCGGGGCCGGCGCCGGTCACCGCGTCGCTGCGCCGCATCGTCTCGGCCATCTTGCCAATGCTCACGCCAGCTTGGCGCAGGTTGGCAATCTCGATTCGTTCGTTCTGCGAAAGGAACCGCGAGCTAATCTGCCGCACCGACAACCGCTCAAGTAGAGGCCCGAACCGGACAACTTGGCCCTCGCGACAGACCTCGTCGCCCCGCCCAGTTGGTTCCGGCGGTGCAGGCGACACCGACTTCCTTCGCCGCAGCGCGGATGCTCCACCCCCGTTCCCGCTACCCCAGAACCGCTGGTGTTTGGCCGAATGCAGACGCCCGGCACCTTCTTCAGACGACGAGACGAAGACAGCACAACCCCCAGAGGTTAGAACGTGTTGTGACTGTCCCTAGAAACCAACCCATGCCGCCAAAGGGCCGGCGTCAGCCACCGTTGACAGATTCCAGCATCAGCTAGCGCGGGTGGCCCCAAGCTCTGGCTTCGTGTAAGGCTTTCGCCCAAACAGCCATCACTCCTCGGACTTGTCGCCTTCGCTGCTCTTCCCGCCGATGAGCTGAAGGACTCCGAGGCCCACGAAAGCGAGGGTAGCGATCCACCCTGGCCACCAGCTGACCTGCATGAGTAGATCCATGAGGATGTTGCCAGGAACCTGATACTCCTGCTCGAACATGCTCGATCCACCCATGGCCTGGATGACGGAGCAGAGGGCAAAGATTCCGACTCCCATTCCGATGAGCAGGAAGGCCCCTTTCATGTCCTCCTCGGCGGTCTTGGCCTCCTTGGGGCTTCCTTCGGATTCATTCATTCGCTTGTTCCTTCCTAGATCTATCTTCAGATTGAGGTTCCGACTGTGACGGGCAATTGTCAGAACTGCGCCGACTGCCAAAACCCGTGGGGGGTCACTGCCGAGTCAAGGTGACCTTCTTTGGTCCCGTGTCGATAACGAGAGTGTTGTCCCCCTGAAATGTGACGGAGTACCTCGCGCTATTCGGAGGCTGCTCGACAACCAGCGTGTATGAACCGTCGCTACTCTTGGCGTCACCCAACGTGCACATCATGCCGCCGCCAATATCCAACGGCTCCCCACGGTTGTAGTACATCCCCGAGCAGGACCCATCTTCATTGACGGTCTTCATTCCGCTGCCGTCATCCGGCTGCCAAACGCCCGCGATTTCCGGCGGGCCGCCCGCGCATGAGGCCAAAAGCAACGCAGCGCCACATATCCCTATGGACCTGACCAACATTGGATCGCTCCCTTCTGTAGGCGCTTCACGCCTTAGGGGCTGGAGCTAAGCACAGGAGTTGGCAACGGCGCTGATTAATCAGGAAATTCCTCGAATATGGTTCTAGTATCTTGGCCGATTAGTAGACGCTCGCCTGTCACATGAATGGGGGATCCGACACTGGCCGGAGGCGGTCGTTTGTCACGTCGTGGTGGCACGGACCTCCGTAGCTCGCGCCTCAGCGGGCTCCGGCCCTGGCGCGGGGCGATGGGGCGCTCGCGCCGACTGGTGCCGGTCCAGTCCCCTTTTCAGGGGAGTTCTCGCGATTTTGCTGCGAAGTGTGTGCCTGAGGCGGTTTCCTCTGTGAAGCCAGCGAGGAGCACGGAAGGAGCGGCATGCCTGCAGAGGAGACTGTGCCATCGCCTAGGGGTGCCCTGTGAAGCTGAAACTCACCCTTGCAGACGAGTCGAGCACCCGCGACTTGCTCGTCACTGCGGACGCGACTGCCACGGTGGGCGACCTGGCCGAAAAGCTGGTTCGCGTAACCGGGAAGTCCGGCGCCGGTGTCGGCATGACGATTCGTCACCACGGTGTCACCTCGAGTTCAAGTGTGACTGCACCGGCGGTCTTGGAACCGAAGGGACTTCTGTCTGAGTCCGTTCTGCGTTCCGGATCCCAGATTTCCCTCGCCGTGTCCCCGGCGTTGACCCCAAGCGGGGACTCTCGGTCGGAGACTGCCGCCGTGGTGCGCGTTGTCGCCGGGCCCGACCTCGGTGCCGAGTTCCCCATCACATCCGGCAGCAGTTCGATCGGGCGAGGTGCGGACTGCGACGTCGTGCTTCATGATGACTTCATCTCCCGACGGCATATCCGCGTCAACATCACCGACACCGTTGAGGTCGTGGATCTCGGCTCCGCCAACGGCGTCCATATGGCCGGTGAGCGAGTGCAGCGCGCGATCGTGCGAGCCGAGGACAAGGTCAAGCTCGGTGACACTGAGCTGACCTTCACCATGCTGCGGCCGCAGGCTGCGCAAGACGGTGGTGCAGTCGCCTTCAATCGTCGACCAGTGGTGCGGAGCAGGTTCGAAGGTCGGGTCTTCGATGCTCCAGAAACCCCTCAAGAGAATCGCGGCATGCGCTTTCCTGTCGTGGCCATGGTCGCGCCGCTGTTCATGGGTCTCGTGATGTTTGCGGTCAGTCCCAGCAACAAGCTGGTTCTCGTCTTCATGGCGATGAGCCCGCTCCTGATGCTGGGCAGCTATCTGGATCAACTGCGACAGAGTCGGGGGGAGCGGGCAGACAATCGGGCTGAGTTCCAAGAAAGCGTCACCCGACTGGATGAGGAGATGGGCACGACTCAGAAGCAGGAGCGCGTGAGTCGTCTCTTGGAGCATCCCTCTACGGGAGAGGTCTGTCAGGCTGCCGCGAACTCTTCTGAGTTGCTGTGGAGTAGGCGGCCGGATCAGCCGGGATTCCTGCATGTGCGTTTGGGCGTTGGGCAGGCACCGTCGAGGTCAACCTTGAATTTGCCTGATCGGCGCCGGGCAACCGCTGATGATTGGGCCACGCTGACCTCGTTGCGCGAGCGGCGCACGGCGCTGGACGGCGTACCGATCGTTGCCGATCTGAGGGTCACTGGTGGGGTGGGGGTTGCCGGGCCAGAGCCAGGCGCGAGCGGCGTGGCGCGCTCACTCATCCTTCAACTTGCCGGGCTCCACTCGCCGGCCGAACTGTCGCTGGCGGCGCTCACCTCGTCCACGAGCGCCCGGGAGTGGGAGTGGCTCAAGTGGATTCCTCACGCTGGGTCGGCGCACAGCCCGATCAAGGGAACCGTTCTGGCAGACAACGCGGGTCTGGCCGGTCGGCTCGTGGCGCAGATCGAAGAGCTCATTGAGCAGCGCGCACCTGACGACACGCGAGGGGAGTCGGAGGCTGGCCCGATCCTGCCGGCCTTGGTGGTGATCGTTGTGGATGACGCCCCGATCGAGCGCAACAGGCTCGTGCAGATTGCGGAAGCCGGCCCGGCCGCGGGGATTCACGTCGTCTGGATTGCGGACACGATCGCCAACATCCCGGCAGCTTGTCGTTCGTTCGTGGAACTCAACGCGTCAGCCGTAGGAACTGTGGGGTTCGTTCACGAAGGGACAAAGACGACCTCGGTTGAGTGCGAGGCCGTTGATCCTGACTCCTCGCTTCGGGTGGCCCGGCGGTTGTCGCCCATCTTCGATGCGGGTGCGCGGATAGATGATGCCAGCGACTTACCGCGCAGTGTCAGCTTCCTAGGCTCCATGGGGACGGACCTGGCCAAGAGCCGAGAAGTCGTGGCCGAGCGCTGGGTCTCCAACGACCCGACGCTGACAGGCGGCTTGCCGCGGAAGGAGTCGTTGTCGCTCAGCGCGGTGGTGGGGCACGACAGCTCAGACCAGTTTGCTTTGGACCTGAGGGCACACGGCCCGCACGCGCTGGTCGGCGGCACGACGGGTGCCGGCAAGAGCGAGTTCCTGCAGAGCTGGGTGTTGGGTATGGCGGCGGCGCACAGCCCCAAGCGAGTCACATTCCTCTTGGTGGACTACAAGGGTGGCTCGGCGTTTGCAAACTGCGTGGACCTCCCTCACTGCGTCGGTCTGGTCACGGACTTGAGCCCCCACTTGGTGCGCCGGGCGCTCACTTCATTGCGGGCCGAGCTGACCTATCGCGAACATGTTCTCCAGAAATACAAGGTGAAGGACCTCATCGAACTGGAGAAAAACGCTTCGGCCGAACAGTTGCCGAGCTTGGTGATCGTGGTTGACGAGTTCGCGGCTCTCGTGCAAGAGGTGCCCGAGTTCATCGACGGAGTCATCGACGTCGCCCAGCGAGGGCGCTCTTTGGGCCTGCACCTGATTCTGGCCACGCAACGCCCCTCTGGTGTCATCAAGGGGAGCCTGCGTGCAAATACAAACCTGCGGGTGGCGCTCCGGATGGCCGATGCTGACGACTCAACAGACGTTGTGGGTGACGGGTTGGCTGCCTCGTTCGATCCGGCCGTCCCGGGCAGAGCGGTCGCCAAGACGGGTCCCGGACGCACGACGGTGTTCCAGTCCCTCTACGTTGGAGCAACGACGCCCGAGGTGGCATCGGCGCCCGAGATTGCCGTTGAGGAATTGGTGTTCGGCCAGGGAGCGCTGCTCATTGACCCGAGGCCGAGCACCAGCGTGGCTGCGGGTATCGCCACCGATATTGAGCGAGTGGCCGCCACCATCAGCTTGGCGAACCGGCAAATCGAGCTCCCCTCACCCCGCAGGCCGTGGTTGGACGTTCTGGCACCGGTTTACAACCTGGCATTGCTCAATCAACGAACAGACGCAGCTCTTGTGATCGGCGTACAGGACCAACCCCAGACTCAGAGCAATCGAACTGTGCACTTCCGTCCCGATGTAGACGGCAATCTGGCTGTCTTCGGCACCGGCGGGACGGGCAAGAGCACCCTGTTACGCACGTTGGCAATCGCTGCGGCTGTGACCCCACGAAGTGGGCCATGTGATGTCTACGCCCTCGACTTCGGGTCCCGTGGGTTGGCGATGCTCGAAGGGCTTCCCCACGTGGGTGCAGTCATCAACGGGTCAGATCATGAGCGTCTTACGAGGTTGCTCAGCTGGCTGAAAGATGAAGTGGAGGAGCGGTCGGTCCGTTACGCCGCTGCCCAGGCAGGGACGATCACCGAGTACCGGGAGCGCAGCGGCCATCAAGACGAGCGCCGGATACTGGTGCTTGTAGATGGCTTCTCGGCGTTCCGCGAAGAATACGAAGTGAGCGCCAACGCGGGGTGGTTCACCACGTTTGGTCAACTGGCGGCCGATGGCCGGGCAGTGGGGGTTCACTTTGTGATGGCAACCGATCGGCCAAGCTCCATCCCACCGTCCTTGCAGGCAAACATCCAGCGACGGATCACTTTGCGCCTCGCTGACACCAATGACTACGCACTGGCCGGAGTGGCTGATGACATCTTGTCTGAGGAGTCACCTCCCGGTCGGGGGATCATGGATGGGTATGAGGTCCAGGTAGCAGTGCTTGGCGCATCCCCCAGCTTGCCCAAGCAGGTGGAGGCCTCAGAAGAGCTCGGCCAGACCCTGCTGGCCCGTGGTCGCCAGCTAGCGCGGCCAATCGAGCGCCTCGCCGAGCGGGTGGACCTAAGCGACCTCATCCAGCCAGCCTCGAGAGCCATCGCGATCGGGATCCGTGGTGACACCTTGGGTGTGCACACCATTGATCCAGCGGGCTCCTTCCTCATCGCAGGCCCGCCTTCGAGCGGGAGCACATCCAGCCTGGTGGCGATCGTGCAAGCTATGCGGACCCGCTATCCAGATGGTGCTCGCTATCTCTTTACCTCGTCGCGAGGGGCACTTCGCTCCGTGGGCGGTTGGACTGAGATGGCCGTGGGCGAAGACGAAGCAGCCACGCTTGCCTACGCCATCTCATCGGACTTGGGGTCCGGCGCGCTTGACCCCGGAACCGGAGACCCGGTCCTAATCGTGGTGGAAGGCGTGCCCAACTTCAACGGGATGTTGGATGCCGAGCCAGCAATGCTTGCCATGGCGAAGGCGGCTCTCGACCACGGGGTGTTCGTGGTCGGTGAGGGTGAAACTTCGGCACTGTCCCAATGGGGCGAGATTTCGGCGGTCTTCCGCCAGGGCCGCCGGGGCATCGCGCTACAGCCCCAAGACATCGACGGTGACGGACTGTTCAAGACGGCATTCCCACGAATGATCCGAAGCGAGTTCCCACCGGGCAGAGGGATGCTCGTCGACGCGGGGAACACCATACGGATTCAGATGGCGCTCCCGGTATGACGTGTGGAAATGACATCTACGCGAGCGGGGAGAACTCCCCATAGACGGGTTTGAAAGCGAACCATAGATTTTCACCTATCAACTCAAGACCGCAGGGGCCACTGGCCAACATTAAGAAACAATCACGGAGAGGCAACACAAAATGGCAAACATGAGTGGAATGGATGTCCAGGCAGTCCGTCAACTGGCGACGCAGCTGAAGGCAGCAGGTGACCAGATCACGCAGCTGACGCAGAAGCTGACCAGCCAGCTTAACTCGACCACCTGGCAGGGATCCGACCAGCAGCGCTTCAGCAATGACTGGCAGTCGCAGTACCGGACCTCGCTGACCAACGTCGCCGATGCGCTGCGTCAAGCGGGCGAGCTGGCCAACCGCAACGCACAGGAGCAGGAGCAGGCATCCTCTTGACAGCTGTGGGGCCCGGCATCGAGCCGGGCCCCACGTCTACTTCCCGGGCGACGGGTCGCCCAGACGCGGACTTACGGAAAGGCGGAGACTCGTGTCAAAGATGATCGGCTCCGATGTGCAAGGACTCCGCTCGCTTGCGCGGAGTTTCGATGCGCAGTCGGGCGCCCTACTCCAAATGGTGACGCGCCTGACCGCGGCCCTCAGCAACCCGCGGTGGACGGGAGTCGACGCAAACCGGTTTCGGGCCGAGTGGCGGGCAACGCATGCCCCTCGGCTCCGGACGATCGCTGAGTCACTGCGCGAGGCCTCCCGAAGCTTGCAAGAGCAGGCCAACGAACAAGAACGCGCTAGCTCCGCAGGCACGATCGCAGGTAGCGGTTCACAAAGCCGCCCCGCTTCAGGAGGACTCGATGATGTGCTCCGATCTGCCGGTGGCCGGGGCGAGGAGCTCTACCAATTCCTAGATACGCTGGGCAACATTTGGAACACTCAGTGGTACAAGGGCGAAATCGTCGAACCGTGGGAGGACATCGTGACAGGCGGGCACTATTGGGGTGCCGCAATGAAAGGCCTCGGTCTTGGTCTTGCCATGACTGACTTTGGAAATGCAATGGAGTCGGGTGACGCTGCGGGCATGGCCAAAGCGGGATTTGATGCGGGGGCTACATTTGCCACGGCCCCTATCAGTCTACTGTGGTCGGGCCTCTCTGCAGAAGTTGGGTTCTTCCTTCCGCTAAATGCCGCCGAGGCGGACGAGCACTACCGGTGGGCAGAGAGTCGCTTTTCCCCGACGGAGCTCGTGGAGCGCTATGAGGCAGTTCAAGGGTTCATCAATTATGGTAATGACAACGTTGAGCGGCACGCACCATGGCTCAATCGCGCCGCCGACCAGTTGATGGAGAAACCCGCTGACTGGCTCTACAAGCACGGAGTGAGGTTGTAGCCACATGACCTTCTCTTCTTCGATTGAAACCAGTCTTCTGATGCCTTTTCCGTCGGTCGGCCTTCTTGGTTCGGGTGCGGAAGGCGCACACGCTTTGGCTCTCATGGGAATCAACAGCTCTGATTTGGAATCAGACCTCCGCGAGATGGTCGTTCGATTGGAGACCCAACCTGAGGGTCGGAACTTGGCCGAGCTTTGTTTGGCAATCGCGGGGACGGCGAGCTCCGCGGACGGGTGGCTGAGTGTTCGGTCACTCGCAATTGACGTCGCTCCGATGATATTGCTCTTGTCCCAGGACCAGGTGATCGCGGTGTGTCTGCATGGATCGGTCGTCGAGTGGGCATATGGCGATCACACTCTGGTAGAGAAGCTAGTCAAAGCATGTGCGGGAGCCTCTGGGTCAGCAGAGGTAATTGTTACAGCTTTCCGGGAAGGCGAGGCGTGGGCGGGGCTTCGCCTGAGTGGGGGCACCCTGGACTTGGCTGCCAAGGATTCCAAAGTTTTTGCCAGACTTTCCCGTGCCGCAGACGATGGGGCGAGCGGTATTTGGGAGGAACTCCTGGCCTCCTGTACAAGGGAGTGACAGGTCGTCGGAACCTCAGGCGAGGCTGAGAGTTTTAAGTCGGACGCAGACGAGGAGCGTGCGTGGTTGGCAGACGACTGGCGCGTTGTAGAGCCTGAGGGAGGCGGAAGCGCCGCTCGATGAGGTCAGGTGGTAGCGGTGAACTTGGCGGGGAGTCGGCGCAACAAGGATGTGGCAGGACCCCAGTAAGTGATCCACGACTTGTGAGAGTCGGTGTTTATCGGTGGGTGCAGCCAGCAGCGTAGACCGCTGGGGGCTGGTAGCCGAGGGAGCTGTGCCGTCGGCGGTTGTTGTAGTTC
>JBAQXA010000168.1:0-1627 GCA_049299195.1 Nocardioides sp. | reverse complement strand
CCATGACGGCCAACAAGCTGCACCGAGCCCTGCCGGAGTCGGAGTGGGAGGTCACGGTCGTCGACGCCGACGACAACCACCGCTACCAGCCCGGCTACCTGTTCATGCCGTTCGGCACGTACCGCCCCGACCAGGTCACCCGGTCGCGCCGCAAGTACGTGAACAAGCACGTGCCCCTCGTCTACGGCGAGATCGACACGGTCCTTCCGGACGAGAACGCGGTGGTCCTCGCCGACGGCCGACGCCTCGACTACGACTTCCTCATCATCGCCACCGGCGTGACCCCCCGCCCGGACCAGACGCCGGGGATGCTCGACGGCGGCGAGTGGCGCCGCAGCGTGCACGAGTTCTACTCGTACGACGGCTCGGTCGCCCTCGCCGACAAGCTCCGCGAGTGGCCCGGCGGCCGGCTCGTCATCCACATCACCGAGATGCCGATCAAGTGCCCCGTCGCGCCCCTGGAGTTCGCCTTCCTGGCCGACGCCTACTTCAAGGACAAGGGCATGCGCGACAAGGTGGAGATCACCTACGTGACCCCGCTCGACGCGGCCTTCACGAAGCCCATCGCCGCCGAGGCGTTCGGCAACACGCTGGAGGAGAAGGGCATCACGGTCGTCCCCGACTTCATGATCGAGAGCGTCGACGCCGAGGGTCGCAGGATCGTGGCCTACGACGAGACCGAGGTTCCCTTCGACCTCCTCGTCACGATCCCCCTCAACATGGGCGCCGACTACGTGGGGCGGTCCGGGCTCGGCAACGACCTGAACCTCGTCCCCGTCGACAAGTTCACGCAGCAGGCGAAGGCCCACGACAACATCTTCGCCCTGGGCGACGCGAACGACATCCCCGCCTCGAAGGCCGGATCGGTCGCGCACTTCGAGGTCGACGTCTTCGTCGAGAACTTCGTCCAGCTCATCGCCGGGGAGGCGATGACCCACAAGTTCGACGGGCATGCCAACTGCTTCATCGAGACCGGTGACGGCAAGGCGATGCTCATCGACTTCAACTACGACACCGAGCCGCTTCCCGGGAAGTTGCCGTACGGCGGACTGGGCCCGATGGGCCTGCTCAAGGAGAGCCACCTGAACCACCTGGGGAAACTCGCCTTCAAGTGGGTCTACTGGAACATGCTCATGCCCGGCCGGCCGCTGCCGCTGAGCACCGCGATGAGCCTGTCCGGCAAGCAGACCGAACTGATCGACGCCAAGTAACCCGACCACGCACCACGAAGCACGAGGAGATGAGAGCACGCCATGCCAACCACCACGATCAATGGCCGCGATGTCGCCGTTGACGACGAGGGCTTCATGACGGTGTACGACGAGTGGGACGACTCGATGGGGGCCGCGCTCGCGACCGCGATCGGGATCGAGATGACCGACGAGCACTGGAAGGCCATCCACTTCCTGCGCGAGGACTTCAAGGCCCAGGGCGAGACGCCGACCATCCGTCGCGTGTCCACGGCCGGCGGCATCGACACCAAGCAGCTGTTCGTCCTGTTCCCCAAGAAGCCGGCCAAGAAGATGGCCTACATCGCCGGGCTGCCCAAGCCGCACGGCTGCGTCTGAGACGAGAGAGGCACCACGATGACTGCAACACAGGACATGATCGTCCCGTCGTTCGACGA
>JBAQXA010000167.1:0-6972 GCA_049299195.1 Nocardioides sp. | reverse complement strand
GACCAGGTCCCCGCTGACTTCGTCGACGACTACAGGTACTCGGGACACGCGGGCACCCAATGGGGCCGTCCGCCAGTTCCTGATCCGAGCAGCCAAGGCCAGACCCAGTCGGTCGCTGTCCCGTCTCAACAGGTCTAGGCCCGAGCCGTCAACGACGGTGCATACGCTGAAGGCCGGAAGCGACGGGGAGGGTAACCCATCGGATCCAAACACCGACGTGGCCAGGGATGCTAGGCGCTCAGTGGCGATGTCTTGCGGGGCGACTTTCGGCAGGCTGGACGAACCTACGACGGTCGACCCCACCGAAGCGACGAGGTCGCAGAGTTGCTCGATCGCCAAACCCCAGACGTTCGTCGTCCGGAGGCGAAGGTCGAGAACACACCCAACGCCGTGCGGATAGAGCATCTCGTGAAGCTGCCCCTCCCACGGACCCACTTGAACTCGAGCCGCAGGCGCGACTCGAATCGGCAGCAGGTTGCGCCATGCTGGGCGAGTGCCCTGTCTCCCCTTGTGTTGAGTGGCGTATTGGTTCCATCTTTGCTCCCCGTCTGCGATCGACGGGGCGGCCCTTTCCGACTCGGCCAACGGCCACGGGGGCTGAAGGCTCCTGCCGGGAAGGCTCGGAAGCACAACCTGCTCACCCTCGCGAGCTTGATCGAACGTAGCCCGCCACGCGAGGCTGCGACACAACCTGCCAGGAGCAACCGAATCTAGCCCTCCGGGAACCAGCGCGAACCAGCCCAACGAGAATCGGGCGTAGCGCACTGTTGAACCTGAGCCCGGCGGAGGTACGGTGGTGCTTGACGTCATCGCAAGATCCCTTCCGGGTGGCAGCGGTGAGGTCGCTTATGCGCCGACGCGCAAGCGGAAGGCGCAAAGGTTCCGGGGAAGAGGACGTCGCACGGCGGCGTTCCTCTCCCCGAAACCGAGTTTCTTTGCTTCATGCCAGCAGGACCAGCGGGGCCGGATCGGGCAGAACAGTGAGGTCCTCCATCCGCGCGAGCTGTAGTCCACTCAAACCGCTGCCTGGCCGCCACCGCAGTTTGGCCAGATGTCCAACAGTCCCCATCACCTCGTTTAGTTTGTGAGCGGGGGCTCGTCGGCTCAACGCCTCGATGATCTTCATCTCTGCCTGCTGGTCCTGCTCCGACGGCCTGCCGACTTCCTCTGCAAGCATGACCTCGATCGGTGGGCACACTAGGACTTCCTGGTCAGGGAGACCGTCATTCGGTAGGAGCACGCGACGCCATCCGCCTTCCCAATGCTGGATCGCCTGTGTCGTCCACAACTCTGCCCCCCGCTGAGCCATCCGTTCAAGAACGGCTAAAGGCTCCATGCCGTGGGCCAGCGCCATCTTGGCCGCAGCCTCCGAGAGACGCCTTCGAACCCGCTTCCGCCGCCACGACAGGACCGCACACGCCAGCAAGTAGGCGCCGAGCCCGACCACGCAGGTCCTAACGGTCAGCCACGCAATGTCGCCCGTTCCGTAGCCAGCTAGCAAAGACCTGTGGGGGTCCGTCAGGACCCACCACAGTGCCACGGCGATCGAGGACAGGAGAATGGCGGCCACGCCGGACTGCGGTCCACTCATCGGCACTGGACTTTCCTTAACGCCCTCGTGCGGGGTCACCCCGACCTTCCACGCGAAGGCCAAGAAGGCTAGCAGTGCTGCACCCGGGACGAAGAGCAGTGTCGGCACCGCCAGGATCTCGCCGATGCCCGACTCGGCGAAGGCACCGACATCGATAGCCTGACTGACAGCAAGAGTTCCGGCCTGTCGCAGCGGGCCTCCCCAGCCGAGTCTTGCGACGACGTCAACCTCGGCAGTGCCTCGCTGCAAGTACCCCTGACCCGCCACGATCATCGGAAACGTCTTGCTTGAGTGAGCGGCCACAACGCAGGGAAACCCGCCCGCATCCCCCGGGCTGACCTTGACGTAGTCCGGTCCGAAGCCATCGATCCCTTGCACGGTCACTGGCTCCGCGGAGGGATTAGTCAAACGAACCAAGAACTGACTCTCGTGAACATCGTCGACCCGCAGTGTCGTCGACCCAGACGTCAGTGTGGCCTTGCTGATATCGAAGTCCCCGACTCCCGTCAGCATCACCGTCTTGGCGGCGAGGAAGGTGCCACTCTCAGTTTCAGCGTCTACTAGGAGCACCACACTGCCCGACAGCGCGGCCGAGCTGGCCCGCCCGAGAGCCACTGACCAGCTCGCCGACGAGCCAGCAGCAAGGTTTCGGGACAACAACGGCTGCGCGACCGTCACGTCGCCGATGACCTTGAGACTCACATCCACCGCGGTCGGGCTGTGGTTAGTTGCAACGACGACGACCGTGGCCGTACCGGAGAGGGGCATCTCAACAGACTCCGGAGCGACAGTGACCACGATGGGATCCTCGGCGCCAGCCGCAGCCGCCGGCGCGCATACCAGCGCAGCGGCCATCGCTAGCAGGCTGAGAATCAGCCGACTAACGGCCACACAATCGCCTCCTTCGCAGATACGCCTAGAACCCTCACGTATCCCTGTAGTGGACAGGAGAACCTGCGAGCAACCCAACCCTAGTCATCACGCTTCACGCCGTGCCTCAACAAACGAGCGTTCCGAGCCGCCGAGCACGACACCTACCTCGTGCTTGTAGATCTGACCGAGTCCGGCGATGTCTTGTGGGCCTTGCATGACGATGAATCTGCTTCCTTGTCGGGCAAGACCTGTCCGCGCTCTTGCTGACGACGGTAATACGTGGCGCGGCTCCATCCGACCAGCGCGGCAGCCTGCATCGCTGTATGGCCGTTCGCGCGGGCTTCGGCGACAATCGCCAGCTTCGCACCGACCATGGCTGGGTCTGCCGGCGGACGACCGAACCGGGTCCCGGACTGCCGCGCCGCGGCGATCCCCGCGTTGACCCGCTCGACGATCAGCTCCCGCTCGTACTCTGCCAGGGTGGCGAGCAAGTTCAGCAGCAGTCGCCCGGTTGAGGTCGCGGGATCGATCCCGTCGTGGATTGACCGAACCCCGATGTCACGCTCTCGCAACAGAGTGACCATGTTGAGCACATCGATCAGCGACCGGCCCAACCGGTCCACTCGCCATACAACAACCGTGTCCCCGGCCGCCGCGTACCCCAGCAGCGCCTTCATCCCCGGCCGGAGGATGGCGCTCTTGCTACCCGATGTCACGTCGGAGAACACATCCCGCGGCTCGACACCGGCCGACACCAGCGCGTCAAGCTGCAACTGCGCGTCCTGTCCGGGAGTACTCACCCGTGTGTATCCCAGCAGCCTCACCCACTCAGTGTGCCTCGAAAACCCCTCCGATCCGGGCAGGAGACACCATCAACAGTGAGATGACTTCCCGCGACACCTCCACGAGCAGATTCGCCGCACCGCACCCGTGCTCCCGTCCATCCGCCGAGGTGTCTCAACAACCTCTAGATAATCGAGACACCGGCGGAGAGGTCGGTGGTGTCCCCCACCACGGGCAGACCCCATCCTGCTGCTGAGCCTTGGGGACTAAGCATGGACATCTACGGACTCCATGATCAGAGGCGGCGCAGGGTGACGCTTGGGAGTGGTGAGCGGGTCCTGCGCGACCCGGACCTCTCGGGTAGATCGGGTGTGGACCATGTTGGCTGACGCGACCGGCACTGGCACCTTGGGCGCGACCCTCAGCACCGTCGATCTGCACAACTCGTTAGGGTCTCGCATCGAGGAGCGGCGCCACCGTTGAGGTTGCCAACAAGTGGGCTGGGAGGGTCGAGTTGATGAGTGTCGCCAGATACTGCACGCCCTCGTGGGCCTGCTTCAGGTCCAGGTCCAGGAGTCGCTCATGATGGGCAGCGCGGTTTCGAAGTATGTGAAGGCACCTCATGCGGACGTCGACATCTTGCCTGGCGGTGCCAGGTGGGAAGGCGCGGTAGAGGCAGTCGCGCCACAAGGTGGCGTCGTGTGCGGTCGAACTGAGATACCGCCAGAAGCCAAAACTGAGTTGAGCAACTACCTTGTCGGGTGGTGCCGCGCGACCGCCTACGTCTGCGATCGCGCGTGCCAGGGTCTTGCGCGGCCTATCGTTGATGTCGACACGCGCCCCCGATGGTGGACCCACTCGCCGACTTCGTTGCTTCTTGGTGCGTAGCAGGGGCGGGAAGGTGGCCGGGTCGTGGACCCAATGTCCGACGCCTCCTGACCTGGTATTCAGAGCCCGGTTGTAGGCGTTGCGTACTGCTACCTCAAGGTGAGCGAGATCGTGCATGAAGCTGGCGGAGATGGCCGAGTTCCACTCGTAGAGATCCAGGGCCCGCTGTTCATCTCCGCCTGTGTCGGCGAGATACTTGCTGAAGCGCGGCTGACTAAGCCAGTCATCAACCCATGCCCCGTGGGTAGGAGCACTAGGAGACGGCAGCACGACCACGTGCTACAGTCTAGGCAGAAAGCCCCGGTGGACCTCTGATTCAAGTCGCCGGGGCTAAGCCTTGCCCCGGCGCGGGTTCATGGAGGCCTAACGCTCGATGCCTCGGCGGGTGCGGCGTGGCCGAGCCGCAGGGGACTGGTGCGCCGATCGGGCCGGGTACTCCCGCAGATACTCAGGCGAGACGGGGAACGAGGCACGATGCGCCGTCGCCGCGGCGGCCGCAGCACCGACCGTCGACGCGTCCCGTGCCGTGACAGCGGTCTCAACCAACCGCACTGCGATCGGGTCCTGCGCCGGCAAGGGCACAACCCGGCCGGTCCGGACAGCCCGCACGTGCTCAGCGCCATGACCACGAGCCGGCCGGCTGACCAACTTGGCCGGCACGAGGAAGCCCCCAGCCTCGAGGAGCCCACGCACGCGCGTCGCGTACTGCTCCCCCAACCCCTCTAGCCCTGCTGCAACCCGACGCGCTGACCGCACGTCATCGAGATGCCCCACTCGGGTCGCCATCGCCGCCGGGTCCAAGAACCTCATCGTCCCGGCCGTGAGATAACTGTCTCGGATCTGAGCATGCAGAGCGCGCGAAGCGTCGAGGAACTCCTCGGCAGGTCGGCCCATCGCCGCCGTGACCGCGGGCCATGCCGTGGCCGCCGACCGCCACGCCTGCCCGGCCTCACCGAGCCGCTCAGCCGCCATACCGGCGCCTGGCCCGTCATCCCTGACAGCCGACCCGTGGAAGATGGCCGCCGCGGTCTGGGTCAGCGCCGCCGCGTCCACGGCGATCCGTCGTACAGCCGCGACGCCCAGCACCTCCGACCGAACCGACAACACCCGCTCGGCCGCGCTCTGCCATTGACGCACCGCACGCTCCAGCGACGGCTCCGCAGACGGGGCCAGGACGTCGTCATACCGGCCCGCCCGCTCCCCCGCCGTAACCCGGCTCGCCTGCCGACAGCGCTCGGCCAGACCCGCGAAGTCCTCACTCCCCCGCACAATCCCCGCCGACCCGGCCGCGGCGGTCTCCACAATCGTCAGGATGCGCGCCTGCACGGCGTGGCCGTCGCGGTCTGCTGCTGACCCACCAGCAGCGTGCTCGTTCTCGAGGAGGTCTCCCACCGCACCCAGCAGCTGGCCCATCCGCTGGAGCCGGGTGTCCGGCCCTTGCGGACCTGCCTGGACCGTGGCCTGGCTCAGGGTCTGCAGGGCGTGGGTCACCAGGACGGCGTCATGCCGCATCCCGGGCGCAAGCGGAACCGACTCCAGCGCGTGCCGGGCCCCGCGCGCGAACTCGGGCCACGCTGCCGCCATGCCTCGCCAGCTCGTCTCCCACGGACGCCCGCGGCCACCGCTACGGGCCCGCCAGTCGGCAGGGCTGTCCGTGGCGAAGTCCCACGCCGTCCGTTGAGCCTGGTTGAGCAGGTCGTCGACCCGCGCACCGGAGCCCACAGACGTCATTCCGGGTCGATCATCCGCAAAAGACCCTGCAGCTCGGCGCGCACCGGGTATGCCGCCAAAGGCCGCTCGTTCTCAGGTATGCCGTCCAGCGCTGAGGCAGCCGCGGACAGCGAGGCGTGCAGGTCCTCGATGCCAACCGCACCCTCGTCGATCCCAGCAGCGAAATCGGGATCGAGACGGGTGGCCAGATCCTCTATCTGGGCGGCCCAAAGTGCCCCCTCAGCCGCCGAGGACTCAAGCGCCGCCCGAGCTCCCCCGCGCAATGCCCCTGCGGCCCGTCGCAACTGCACGTCGGCTGACATGCCTCTGACGATACCTGCAGTTGCCATCGCTCACCTCCTCCGTGGGCCGACCCTGGCCACTGCGCCCTTAGTCCGTCTCCGGGGGCAACGCACCAACGTCTACCCGGCTCCGCCTGACGACTGGGGGGGTCCCCCCCGCTCAGTTGGCGGGCGGCTCGGCCGCCTTGCGGCTTCTGTTTCGCGTGGAGGTCCTGATGGTGGGCTGGTCTGTCGAGGCGGCTCGAAGGTCGGCGATCTGCCGACTATAGGTGGCGTGCAGGTCCTGCACGCGCTGTTCGCCGTGGGTGCTTTCTCGGTCGGCGTCTGCGCGGGCGGCGTCGCGTTGGGCGGTCAGGGTGGCGATCGTGGCGCGTAGCTCGCCTGCCTGTTCCCGTGCGGCGTCGATGCCGGCACGGAGGTGGTCGAGCTGCTGGCGCACCTGTGTGGTGGCCTCGTCAGCCTTGGTGGCCCGAACTGCCTCGGCTTCGGCACGGGCGGTCGCGGCCGCCGTCCGCTGTTCAGCCTCGATGCGGGCGCGCTCATGCGCCGTGGTCTCGGCCAGGGCAGCGTCTCGATCGGCGCGGGCCTGGGTGAGCTCGCCGTGCGCGAGGTCCAGGTCTCGGGTCAGCGCCGCAGTGCGAGCACGCTCGCGGTCCAGGCTCTCGCCCAGCTGGGTGTGGGCGGCGAGCAGGTGTTCGTAATCGCTTCGAGCCCCGGCGAGCTCGGCGTTGACTTGGGCCAGCATCGCCTCGAGGTCGTCTGCGCGGTGGGTGGCTTCGGCGGCCGCGGCGTCGGCCTCGTCCGTGTCGGCCATCGCCTTACGCA
>JBAQXA010000166.1:0-3246 GCA_049299195.1 Nocardioides sp. | reverse complement strand
CTTGGACGCCGTGCTCGCCGACGCGCCGCTGCCCGATGGGTTTGTGCTCACGCTGCCGAAGGTGACCTCGGCCGGCCAGGTCGCCGCGATGAACCTGGTGTGTGCGTGGTTGGAGTCCCATCACGGGTTGCCCGCTGGGCGACTCGGGTTTGAAGTCCAGGTCGAGACCGCCCAGGCGATCATGGCGCCCGATGGAGCGGCCGAGGTTGCCCGGATCGTGCATGCCGGGGAGGGCCGGGTCACCGGCCTCCACTACGGCACCTACGACTACGGCGCCGCGCTCGGGGTCTCGGCTGCCGAGCAGCGGATGGACCACCCCGTGGCCGACTACGCGACCTCGGTGATGCAGGTCGCGGCCGCACAGACCGGCGTACGGATTAGCCATGGCTCCACCAACGTGTTGCCGGTGGGGGAGCGTGATGCGGCGCTTGCCGCCTGGGCGCTGCACGCCCGGTTGGTACGCCGACACCTGACGCGCGGAATCTACCAGGGGTGGGACCTCCACCCGCATCAGCTGGTCACCCGCTATGCCGCCACCTTCGCCTTCTTCCGCAGTGGGCTCGATGAGGTCTTCGACCGGCTCTCGGCCTATCTCGACTCCACCGAGGCGGCCGCGGAAGCCACCGACGACGCCCCGGCGGTGTTGGACGAGCCCGCCAGCGCAGTGGCCCTGGGCGGCTTCCTCTTGCGGGGGCTGCAATGCGGCGCGGTGGCAGCCGACGAAGTGCTGGCGGGCACCGGACTGGCCGCCGATGGACTGGAGGCGTTGGCGCGCCGGCAGCGGCCGCAGCGGGCCGGTCGTCCGACACCCGGAGACACCCCGTGATGGATCTGGTGCTCACCGCCGATCGGATCATCACCGCCGACGGCGAGTGCTCGGGCTGGGTAGCGATCGCGGACGGCCGCATTGCCGCGCTCGGCGACGCTGAGTCGGGTGCGCCACCGCCTAGCCGCGAACGTATCGATCTGCGGGCCGACGAGGTGCTGCTGCCGGGTCTCGTGGACACCCACGTCCACGTCAACGAGCCGGGCCGCACCGAGTGGGAAGGGTTCGCCTCCGCGACGGCCGCCGCGGCGGCCGGAGGCGTGACCACCCTGATCGATATGCCGCTCAACAGCATCCCCCCGACGGTCACCGCGGAGGCGCTGGCGGTCAAGCGCTCCGCCGCCGCCGGGCAGTGCCATGTCGATGTCGGCTTCTGGGGCGGGGCCGTCCCCGGCCATGAGCCGGATCTGGCGCCACTGCACGCCGACGGCGTGTTTGGCTTCAAGTGCTTCCTGCTGCACTCCGGAGTCGATGAGTTTGCGCCGCTCTCGCCGGAGGAACTGCCGGTGCACTTGGCCCGGTTGGCCGGGCTGGGCGCACTGATGGTGGTGCATGCCGAGGACGCCGACGTCATCGACGCGGCTCCCGAGCCGCAGGGAGCGTCGTACGCCGCGTTCGTGGAGTCGCGGCCCCCACAAGCAGAGACCAGGGCCATCGAGACAGTGCTGCGGGCCGCCCGGGAGACCGGGGCACGCGTGCACATCCTGCATCTGTCCGCGGCGAGTGCGCTGCCGATCCTCGCCGCGGCGCGCGCCGAGGGGTTGCCGGTGACGGTCGAGACTTGCCCCCACTATCTGAGCTTCGCGGCCGAGGAGATCGCCGACGGCGCGACGGCCTACAAGTGCTGCCCGCCCATCCGCGACGACGCCAACCGAGACGCGCTGTGGCAGGGCTTGGTGGACGGCGTGATCGACATCGTCGTCTCCGATCACTCGCCCTCGGTGCTCTCGCTGAAGTGCCTGGACACCGGGGATCTGGGCGCGGCGTGGGGTGGCATCGCCTCGGTGCAGTTGGGCCTGTCGGCGATCTGGACGGGCGCACGCGAGCGCGGGATCCCGCTTGCACGCGTCGTCGGCTGGATGGCAACCGGCCCCGCCGATCTGGTGGGGCTTGGCCACAAGGGGCGGCTCGAGGTCGGCGCCGATGCCGATCTCGTGGTCTTCGCCCCGGAGGAGACCCAACGCGTCGATGCCGCTGCCCTGCGGCACCGCAACCCGATCACGCCCTATGACGGGCAGACGCTGCATGGCGTCGTTCGGAGCACGTTCCTGCGCGGCGTACCCGTCCTTGGTGACGCTCCGCGGGGTCGGCTCCTGAGCAGAACTAGCAACGAGTAGAGGGAGTCACAGATGTCCAGCGGAGCCACCGAACCGGCGTCACGGGAGGGGTTGCCCGACTTCGTCGGCGACCTGGACCTGGCCTCGCGCAGGGTGGGCGCCAGCGTGATGGCGGCCAACGACGAACTCTTCGCCGAGCGCGAGAACCTGATCCGTCCGGGCGAGCCGACCCACGCGCTGGAGGCGTTTGGCCACAAGGGCAAGACCTACGACGGCTGGGAGACGCGGCGCCGCCGCGAACCAGGCCAGGACTGGGCGATCGTCCGGCTGGGAGCTCCCGGCGTGGTGACCGGCGTCGTCGTGGACACCAGCTTCTTCCGCGGCAACTATCCGCCGGAGATCTCCATCGAGGCGATTGCGGTGCCCGGCTATCCGGGAGCCGCCGACCTGCTCGGGCTCTCGTGGACGACGCTCGTTCCGCGCAGCCCGGCGCTCGGCCACACCAACAACGCCTACGCCGTGACCGACCCCCATCGGTGGACCCACATCCGGCTGACGATCTACCCCGACGGCGGGGTGGCGCGGCTGCGGGTGCACGGGTACGCCGTCCCCGACCCGGCACTGCTCACCGGCACCATCGATCTGGCCGCCGCCGAACTGGGCGGTCGGCTCTTGGACTGTTCGGACGCCTTCTACTCCTCCCCGGGCAACCTGCTCATGCCCGGCCGCGCGGCCGTCATGTCCGACGGCTGGGAGAACGCCCGCCGTCGCGACGACGGCAACGACTACGCGACGTTTGCGCTCGCCGCGCCCGGAGTCGTGCGCCGGATGGAGGTCGACACCACCTGCTTCGTCGGCAACGCACCGGGCTGGGTGCGGCTCTCCGGAGCAGCAGTGTCGGGCGCAGAGAGCGACGAATCGGCGGGCGGTGCGGAGGCCGAGTGGCGCGAGTTGCTGGCCCGCACGGCGGTCCAGCCCGACTGTCGGCACTTCTTCGCTGCCGCGGATGCGGAGCCGGTCGATCGGGTGCGCCTGGATGTCTACCCCGACGGCGGTCTCTCCCGGCTGCGCATCTGGGGTGAACTCACCGCTGAGGCCCTCGAGCACGCCCAGCGTCGCTGGCTGGAGACCTCACCCTAAGCC
>JBAQXA010000165.1:0-4347 GCA_049299195.1 Nocardioides sp. | reverse complement strand
TCGCAGAGGAGGCCGGGGTCGGGTCCGCGGTTCTCGATCCGATCGAGGGCCTGTCGGATCAAACCGAGGCCGAGGACTATCTGTCGCTCATGCGTCACAACCTCACCACCCTGAAGGGAGCCAACGGATGTTGAGCGAGGAGGTTGTGCGGATCCGCCAGGGCGGGCTCGCGATCGACGGCCGACCGATCCTGCGTCAGATCGACCTGGCGGTGCGCAGCGGGGAGTTTGTGGTCGTGCTCGGGGCCAACGGGTCGGGCAAGTCGACCCTGATCCGCGCCCTCACCGGCCTGCGGCCCGTCACCTCGGGGGCGGTCGAACTCTTCGGCCAGCCGCTCGAGGGGTTCGCCGACTGGCACCGGATCGGCTTCGTGCCGCAGCGCACGAGCGCCAGCGGCGGCGTGCCCGCGACCGTTAGAGAGGTGGTGGGCTCCGGCCGACTCACCCGGCGACGGCCTTGGCGGCTGAGCACCAGCGCCGACCGAGCCGCGATCGCGGCGGCCATCGCGGCAGTTGGGCTGCAGGGCCGGGAGCGGGACGGCATCTCCACCCTTTCGGGCGGACAACAACAGCGGGCGCTCATCGCGCGTGCGCTCGCCGGTGAGCCGGAACTTCTCTTCCTCGACGAGCCCATGGCGGGCGTGGACCTGCGGGTGCAAGACAAGCTCGCCGAGGTGCTCGCCGACCTCAAGTCCGAGGGAGCCACGATGATCCTGGTGGCGCACGAACTGGGTCCCCTGGCACGACTGGTCGACCGGACGGTCGTCATGCGCGACGGCCGGATCGCCTACGACGGCGCGCCCCTCACCGACCACGAGGCCCACTCCCCCGCCTTTGGGGAGGCTCCGCACCAGCACGGCCCCGCCGACTCGCACACCCATCACCACCCCGAGCACCCGCACGAAGATCACGCGCCCCACGTGGCCGCGCCGCTCGACTCTCAAAAGCACGGATGGAGATGGTGATGGGCGAACTCCTCTCGCTCCCGTTCATGCAGCACGCCCTGCTGGCCGCACTCGTCACGGGCCTCGCGGCACCCTCGGTCGGCACCTATCTCGTGCAGCGCCGGCTGGCCTTGATCGGCGACGGCCTCGGCCACGTGGCGGTCACCGGCGTCGCCCTGGGGCTGCTCACCGGCACCTCGCCCACCTGGACGGCCGTGGTGGTCGCAATCATCGGAGCGGTCCTGATCGAGCTCATCCGCGAGCGTGGGCATGCCAGCGGTGATATGGCGTTGGCGTTGCTGTTTTATGGCGGCATCGCGGGCGGCGTACTCCTGACCGGCCTGGCGGGCAACGCCGCCTCTCGGCTGCAGCAGTTCCTCTTCGGCTCGATCCTGACCGTGTCGCGCGCCGATCTCTGTGCCACGCTGGCACTCGCGGCGGTCACCCTGGTCATCGCGGTCGGCCTCAGCCCTCAGTTGTATGCCGTCGCGCTCGACCCCGAGTTCGCCAAGGTGGCCGGGCTTCGCGTGCGGTTCTACAACCTGCTCGTCGCGGTGCTTGCCGCGGTGACGGTGACCGTCGCGATGCGGACGGTGGGACTGCTGCTGGTCTCCGCGCTCATGGTGGTCCCGGTGGCCGCGGCGCAACAGGTCGCGCGCAGCTTCCACGGAACCCTGCGCTCAGCGATGGCCATCGGCGCTGCCTGCGCCGTCGGCGGACTCATGATCGCCGGGTGGCTCTCGCTCCACTTTGACGCCCAGGTCGCGCCCGGTCCGGCGATCGTGCTGATGGCTCTCGCGGTCTTCGTCGCGCTGTGGCCGGTGGGCAGCGCGATCCGGCGACGCGCTGCTCGGCTGGCGCCCTTCCCGGAAGTCGCGAAGCCCGAGCATCACAACGAAGATCCCGCAGCCCATCCTCACGAGCACGGTCCCGACTGCGGCCACCTAGCCGTTCGCCACGGAGATCACGTGGACTACGTCCACGATGGCCACCGGCACGCTGCCCACGGAGAGCACTATGACGAGCACTGAAGCACCCCACGAGACACCCGCGGAGACCCCGGGCGCCGTCCGACCCACCCGACAGCGCCGCGCAGTCGCCGAGGCGCTGGACTCGATCCAGGACTTCCGGTCGGCCCAGGAGATCCATGATCTGATCCTCCGGCGCGGCGGTCAGGTTGGGCTGGCCACCGTGTATCGGACGCTGCAGCTGCTGGCCGAAGCGGGCGAGGTCGACGTGCTGCGCACCGAAGATGGTGAGGCGGGCTATCGGCGCTGCTCGGACTCCCACCACCACCACCTGGTATGCCGCTCCTGCGGCTCCACCATCGAGGTGGAGGGCCCAGCCGTCGAGCGCTGGACGAAGGCCATCGCCGCCGAGCACGGCTACTCCTCGGTCAGCCACACCCTAGAGATCTTCGGCACCTGCCCCGCCTGCTCGACGGACCCAGCTACGCAGCGGGACCAAACCCCTCACGGAAGCTCATCCGTCTGAGCTCCAACCCGTAGTAGGCCAGCACCGCGTCGATCGACTCGGGCAGGTCAGGCGGACCGGGTGGGTCGAGGGGATCGGGTGGGGTTGCGTCCCGCATGACTGGATCCACGAGCGGGGAGGGTGCAGCGACCGGCGGTGGACGCGTGGTGGCCGTGTGGCCAGTGGGGAAAACCGTGGTGATCGCTCCTGCCTCACCGCCGGGATCGGGTCCGGCGCGCCACCCGGGCGCCTGTTTGGCGTGATTGCAGAACTCGCAGAGCCCCTGCCCGTTGGCCGCACTCGTCGCGCCCCCGGCCGCGTGCCCTTGGGCGTGATCAAGCTGGCGAATCGGCGCATCGCACCACGGCGTGCGGCAGATCTGGTCCCGCAACACGAGGAACCGGGCCAATCCGGTCGGGAAGAAGCGGGTGCGGGCGTCCATGGCCACCAACTGGCCGGTCGCGGGAGCGGCATACAGCCGCCGCAGCGCGAGGCGCTCATGGGCCGCGAGGTGATCGGCCACCAGTTCGCGCGCCTGCTCGCCACTGATCGGGCCGAAGCCCTCGACCCAGGCTGGGGCATCTGACCCACCCAGCAGAACCTCATCGGAGACGACCAGATTGAGCTGAACGCCGACGGCGCTGGCGGGACCCTGAGCCCGGGAGTGGCCCTGGGAGTCGGCCGATGCCGAGGCCTCGGTCGGTGGATAGGGCCGATCCCAGGTGGTCTGCGCGGCGCGATCCTCGGCGGCTCGCTTGATCACAGACTCGGTCAGGGTGTCGGCCATCACCTGTCCGAGACTGCGCGGGTCCCCCGCCGCCCGCGCAGTCTCGGCGGCACGCGTGAGGACGGCGTAGACCCCGACGCCCGCCTTCATCGGCAGCAGTGCTGTCAGATAGGTCATCGCGTCGGGGGCCGGCCGCAGCGATACATAGCGCTCGGACTCGGCCTTGCGACGACGCTTGAGTAGTGCCACCGGATCGAGGCGCGCGGCCTCGGCGAGGGCGGCCGACTGGACTTGTCGCGGAGACATCGCAGCGAGCTTGTCGGCGTCGGCGGCGATTGCTCGATCGACGGCACGCCGCTCGGGCAGGTCCAAGCACGCGGTCTCGCGCGCCAACACCGTGGCCGTCCATTCGTTGATGTGACCATCGCGCCAAGCTGCCCAGGTGTGCGGCATCTCGCGGGTCACGACCTTCGCCAACCCCAGGTGTCGGCTGCCGCGGTGGGGAGACTCACGTCTGGCATAGGCCACCAGGGAGGGCACCCCCCGACCCGCGCGAGAGGCAGGTTCCCCCAGGCCGAGTTGGCGCTCCCGCTCAGCCGCATCTAGCTCAACGGCAAGAGCCGCCTGCGCCGCGGTCAACACGCACGAGAGCTCCTCCAGCGCGCGCAGTGCATCGACGAGTCCGTCGGAGCCCAACCCACTCGGCCCCGCGATCGCAGCACTCAGGGCGCCAGCCACGTCTCGCACGTGGGTGGCGCTCAGCGCGGAAGCCCGTGCCACACCCTGTGCAGGGCTGGGCGCCTGCCTCAGCGCATGGCTGGGTGCAGAAGCGGCTGCACCTGACTCGAACATGTATTCGATACTAGTGCGGCCGCCTCCACATATCAACAGCCGCTCACTGCATGTTTTGGCAAGCTTGCGAGGGCGCTAGTTGCGGTCCCAGTGGGTGAACCCGGCCCGCTCGGCGGCCTCCTCGGAGTCGAACCAGACCTCGGCGATCGTCCTGCTGAAGTAGGGCGAGTCGGACGGGTGGTAAAGCATCGAGTCCGCGTTGCCCTTGATCGTGAACGACTCATGCGGCGACCCACCACCCGGCAACGGATCAGCAGAACCCGCCCCATGAGACGACTCCGCCGGCAGCGCCACAAAACCAACTACATCCGACCCGTCAGCAGCACCAGCGCCATCGGCAGCGTCAGCCTCA
>JBAQXA010000164.1:0-4850 GCA_049299195.1 Nocardioides sp. | reverse complement strand
CGGTGAACACCGATCCGTCGACCTCACGGACCTCGATCCGCACCGGGCACCCCAGGTCAGTGGTGACCTGCTCGATGAGCGGTCCGAGCGCTGAGCGACCCTCGCCCGCGCCAGCCGGAACGGGGTGCGGCTCACCGTTGAGCGTCACGTCCAAGCGACCGCCACCGGCCTCGGTGGCCGTGCCCGCATCGCCGATGGTGATGGACAGGAGTGGGAGGACCACCGGCACCCGGCCGGCCTCATATGACTTGTGGACACGATCCTCGGCAGCGACGCGAGTGCGGCGGCTCATCACAGTGCCACCACTTCAACCGTCGCCTTGCTGGGCGACCGGACTCCCGAGCTTGTGCTCACGCCGGGAGCCCGGCGGCCGGTGCCGCGCGCCTGTGCGAGTGCGTCCCGGTCCAAGCCCGGTGGTGTGCCGTCGCCGACCTTGGACGTCTCAAGCTGGTCGAGGATCTTCACCGCCGCGCCACGCACCCGCTCAGCCGTCGATTGCACGACTTCGACCGGAGTCTTGCCGGGCACACTGGAGGCCCACGATGCGACGTAGGGGATGGTGTAGTCATCGGTTGCCAGCCCGTGAGCGGCACCGACCATCAGCGCGACCGACTCGGCCTCAACCTCAGCGATGCCACGGTGCATCACCGCGTCGGTGTTGTCAGGTCCATGCAGCATCACATGCCCCAGCTCGTGCGCGAGCGTCTTGACCTGGGCGGCGTCGTCCATGTCGGTGCGCACCGAGACCTCGTGGCTCCCGTAGTCGGTCAGACCGTTGGCTCCACCGATCGCCTGCGCGTTGGAGACCAGCCGCAGCTCGAAACCGCGCGCGACGACCTGAGTGGCCAGCCCGTCCCACAGTCCCACCGGGGCTTGTCCCTGAAGAAGCATGGGCTGCTTCGTCTCGGGCACCGGGTCGCCGTCGGTCTGGGAGATGTCCCAGACATAGGCGGGACGCAGACCGACCAGCTTGGACCGAACGGTCTCGCCCCACGCGGGACGCTCGCCACGCCCGAGCCGCCGCCATGAGTCCTCCACCTCGGGAGTGGCCGAAGCGAAGCGAGCCGTGACGGGGGCGAGAATCTGATAGCCCGCCTGGCCCTTCACCACGCTGCGGCCCATGCTCAGCCACTGCTTGAACCCGGCGACGTAGGTCGGCATCGGGTCAGGCACGCGACCTGCCTCGAAGGCGGCGGCGTGCTGCATCCAGATCAGCAGGGTGTTATTGAACGACCGCGAGCGGAACCTCGCCGCGAACTCGATCGCGCGCTTCCAGTCCTCACCTGAGACCAGCCCACTGACCGCCTCGGTCAGCCGCTGGTGCAGCGCCTCCAACTTGGCGTCTTGCTCAGCCCGGCTCAGCCGTGTCCTCGTCGCCATCATGCTCTCCTGCCGTCGGTACGTTCCGAACGTCAGGTGCGCCAATTCCTCCACGTCCGCGCCGTGATTGGCGCCGATCGGTGTGGGCCGTCGAGCTTGTCCGCACGCTCCACTACCGTTGGTGCGGAGATGACACAGCCGACCATGCGACCGAAGAACAGCCACCTGGGCGCGGCCAAGAGCGCCAAGAATGATGAGTTCTATACGACGTGGCCAGACATCGAGCGCGAGATGAACGCCTACCTGGAGTACGACCCTGACGTCTTTCGCGGCAAGACCGTCCTGTGCCCGTGTGATGACCCAGAGTGGAGCAACTTCGCAAAGTTCTTCGCCCTCCACTTCACGGAATTCGGGCTCAAGAAGCTCATCTCGACGTCATACGCGCCAGACAGCAACCCGGCAAAGGTCGACTACCAGCCGACACTCTTCGAGTTGGAGAGTCCTGCCTTCGATGCGACGAAGACGCGGGCCAACGGCAAGAAGTTCACCTTGGAGGCCAAGGATGTGAACGGCGATGGTGCGATCAACATCGACGACCTCCAGTGGGAGTATCTGGAGGGTGACGGCGACTTCCGCAGCCGCGAAGTCACGGCCCTCCGCGACGAGGCAGATTTCGTCATCACAAACCCCCCGTTCAGCCTCTTCCGTCAGTTCATGACCTGGGTGATTGGCGGCGGCCGGAAGTTCTCCGTGATCGGTAGCAACAACGCCATCACGTACAACGAGGTGTTCCCGCACATCATGGCGAACGAACTCTGGAAGGGCGCAACCGCAAACAGCACTGACATGGTGTTCGGAGTCCCCAAGGGAGCCAAAGTGACCGAGGCTGATCGGCTGAAGGCGGCGAAGCTCGGCTACCCGTCAGACGCAGATCGTGACTACACGCGGCTCGGCAACGCGTGTTGGTTCACGAACATCGACCACGGTCGTCGGCACGAGCCGCTTCAACTCATGACTGAGGCTGACAACGTCCGCTACAGCAAGCACAAAGAGGTTCGTGGTGTCGGCTACCCGCCCTACGACAACTTCGACGCGATCGAAGTCCCCTTCGTCGACGCGATCCCAAGCGACTTCGACGGGATGATGGGAGTCCCCATCACCTTTCTCGACCGCTACAACCCGGACCAGTTTGAGATCGTAGGCAGCAGCGAGGGCGACTACCCGCAGTCGAAGGTCTACAAGGGGAAGCAGAAGGTCGTTGACGGAGTGCCTACGAAGTCACACACCGGTTCCTATGCGTGCTACGTCCGGGTCGATGAATTCGGCCCCGGCACCTACTTTGACGTGGGTTACCCCGTGAAGCGAATCTACAAGCGGCTCTTCATCCGACGGAAGGTCAACCGATGAGGACTCAGCTTGCGGAGTACAGCGTTGAGCAAGTGACGGAAGGTTTCGTCTACAACGAGTTCGAGGGCAAGGGCCTGTTCGGCCTCGCTGGGAAGCTCGTGATCCAGCCGGAGTACCAACGCAACTACATCTACAACGACGGCAAGAGAGACGTTGCCGTCATCGAGTCGCTGCTCAAGGGATACCCGCTGGGACTCATCTACTTCAACGTCGCCGGCGACACTCTCGAAGTCCTCGACGGCCAGCAGCGCATCACCAGCATCGGGCGCTTCGTCACCGGCAAGTTTGCTATCCGAGTTGACGGCAAGGAGCAGACGTTCTCATCGCTCAACCCGGAAGACAAGCGCCTGATCCTCGACAGCAACCTACAGGTGTGGCACTGCGAAGGAACCGAGACCGAAATCAAGGACTGGTTCCGCACGATCAACATCGCTGGCGTTCCCCTCAACACCCAAGAGCTTCTCAACGCGATCTACTCCGGGCCATTCGTCACCAGGGCGAAGGCGGAGTTCAGCAACAGCCAGAACGCGAACCTTCAGAAGTGGCAGTCCTACGTGAAGGGTGACCCCAAGCGTCAAGAGATCCTCGCCGAGGCCCTTCACTGGGTTGCCTCGTCTCAGGGCGTGAGCGTGGACTCGTACCTAGCCCGGCATCGAGAAGAGGACTCCATCGCCGAACTGAGGGTCTACTTCTCCACGGTCATCGACTGGATCAGTGGCGTCTTCGTCCGCCCGCCGGACAAGGAAATGCGCGGGCTTGAGTGGGGACGCCTCTACGAGACCTACCACTCCACGTCGTACAACGCCGCAGAGTTGGATGCGGGGGTCGATGCCCTGCGAGGGGACCCGTTCGTGAAGAGCGCCAAGGGAATCTACGAGTTCCTGCTTGGCCGGAGGACCGCCCCTCAACTGCTCGACATCAGACTCTTTGACGAGCCGACCAAACGGGCGGCATACGAGAGGCAGACCAAGGCTGCCAATGGGAACGGCACGTCCAACTGTCCTGTGTGCGCCATCGGCGACAACGCCAACAAGACTCGAATCTACAAGCAGGGCGAGATGGATGCCGACCATGTGACGGCATGGTCCAAGGGCGGACAGACGGACCTTGCGAACTGTGAAATGCTCTGCGTCCCGCACAATCGCGGCAAGGGCAATCGCTAGCGCATCCGGGCCGTGGTGTCGAACAGCTCGAGTTCGGCGGGATGGAGCTGGTGTTGGCAAACGAAGGAGCGGTCCTTGATCCGCCACAGACCTTGCCCGGTGCCCAGCGTCGGCAGTAGTTGGCGTTCGGTGCCGGTCAGTCCGAGCGCGTCAGCGGTGGCGCCCAACTGGTCGGACTCCTGGCGGTAGATGATCCGGGTCTCGGCGTTGGCCAGCAGCGAGGACGCGAGCGCCCGCATCGCCGAGCCTTGGTCGCCCACCGTGTCGAGGTCGGTCAACTTGTGGAAGATCAGCATATTGGCAATGCCGTAGTGCCTCGCCAACCGCCAATGCGCGTCCATCCGCCGCAGCAACGACGGGTGCGACATCAGTCGCCATGCCTCGTCATAGACGACCCATCTCTGACCGCCCGCTGGGTCCATCAGCGCGGATTCCATCCACGCGCTCGCGCAGGTCATCAGCACCGAGATCAGCGTGGCGTTCTCGGTGACCCGCGAGAGGTCGAGCGAGATCATCGGCAGCGTCGGGTCGAACCGCACGGTCGAGGGGCCATCGAACAGGCCCGCCAGGTCGCCGCCGACGAGGCGCCGCAGCGCGTGCCCGACGAGACGGCCGTCCTCGGCCAACCGGCCCTCGGTGTCGTCATGAGCATCGGGGTTCAGTAGCCGGTCGACCACCATCGGGAGCAGCGGGACCTCAGCAGCACGGACGGTGCTCGCCAAGGCGACATCGACGGCGGTGTGCTCCAAGGGAGTCAGGCGGCGGTCTAGGACGGTCTCGGTCAAGGCGCCTATGAGGTCGCGGCGCCGGGCGGTGACCTGGGCTGCCCATTCCACGTCGTCGAGTCCGGCGGGCCGGTATCCCTCGTCGAGGGGATTGAGTCGCGCGAGCATCCCGTGGCCCAGCTCGATCGCCATGCCCCCCACGGCGCGCGCGACGGCCGTGTGCTCGCCCTTCGGG
>JBAQXA010000163.1:0-6030 GCA_049299195.1 Nocardioides sp. | reverse complement strand
ATCCAGCACCGCGCCGGCATGCAGACCTCCAAGACGATCGTGGCCGTCAACAAGGACGAGGAGGCCCCGATCTTCGAGCTGGTCGACTTCGGCGTGGTCGGCGACCTACACGCCGTACTCCCCGCTGCGACCGAACAGATCAAGGCGCGCAAGGGCTAACCCGTCGCGGGGGTGGGTGCGACCGGAGGCTTCTAGAATCGGCCCATGACCGCGATCCCCGCCGATGAGGCCGACTTCTTCGACGTGGCTCGGCGCGCCCGCCAGGCCAGTTATGACCTAGCGGTCGCGACCCGGGCGGCCAAGGACCTCGCGCTCACCGCGATGGCTCGAGCGCTGATCGACCAGGCGGCGCCGATCCTGCAGGCCAACGCCAGCGACATCGCGCGCGCCGAAGACGCGGGCACGCCGGCCAACATCATCGATCGGCTGCGCCTCACCCCCGAACGCATCGAGGGCATGGCGCAAGGGCTGCGTGAGGTGGCGGGTCTGCCCGATCCGGTGGGCGAAGTAGTCCGCGGGGCGAGCCTGGCCAACGGTCTGGAGATGCGCCAGATCCGGGTGCCCTTCGGGGTGGTCGGGATGATCTACGAGGCCCGGCCCAATGTCACCGCCGATGCCGCCGGCATCGCGTTGAAGTCGGGCAACGCGGTGTTGCTGCGCGGCTCGTCGAGCGCGCGGGCGAGCAACCACGCGATCGTCGCGGCTCTCCGAGCAGCCATCACCACCGCCGGGCTGCCTGCCGACGCGGTCCAACTCGTCCCCGGCGACACCCACGACAGCGTCAAGGTGCTGATGCGGGCGCGGGGGCTCGTCGACGTGCTGATCCCACGCGGCGGCGCCGGCCTGATCCGCAGCGTCGTGGAGGAGTCCACCGTGCCCGTCATCGAGACCGGCATCGGCAACTGCCATGTGTATGTCGATCGCGCGGCCGACCTCGACAAGGCCCTGGCCATCGTCGTGAACTCCAAGACGCACCGCACTTCGGTGTGCAATGCGGCCGAGTCGTTGCTCGTCCACGTCGAGGTGGCCGGTGAGTTTGTGCCGCGGGTGGTGGAGGCGCTCCAGGCAGGCGGGGTGCAGATTCACGGCGACGCCGCCTTCGCGGCATACCCAGACGTGGAGCCGGCGACGGATGAGGACTACGCCACGGAGTACCTCGCCGCGGCGATCTCAGCCCGGGTGGTGCAGGACCTCGAGGCGGCCATCGACCACATCCGGCGCTTCTCCAGCGCCCACACCGACGCCATCGTGACCGAGGACCTGAGTGCTGCGCGTCGGTTCGTGGCCGCGGTCGACTCGGCCGCGGTGATGGTCAACGCCTCCACGAGGTTCACCGACGGCGGCGAGTTCGGCTTCGGTGCCGAGATCGGCATCAGCACGCAGAAGTTGCACGCCCGCGGGCCGATGGGCCTGGTTGAGATGACCTCGACGAAGTACGTCGTGACCGGCGACGGGCACACGCGCTAGGCCGGGAGGTCCACCCCGCCACACGACGGCCGATGATGCCGTTAGGCTGGGCCCATGCTGTCGACCCACATCATGCTGCTGGCTGAAGGCGCGGAAGGCGAGTGGAGCCTGTTCTGGCCGGTCACCATCGGCGGCGGCATTCTGACGATCCTCTTCCTCGCCCTCCTCATCGTGGTCTCCATTGGTGCCGGTCGCGACCACAGCTGACCCCGTCGGGGAGCAGCCGGCCCCCCGACGTCGCGTCGGGATCATGGGTGGCACCTTCGACCCGATTCACCACGGCCACTTGGTCGCGGCCTCCGAGGTGCAGTCGTGGTTCGGCCTCGATGAGGTCGTCTTCGTGCCGACCGGCGATCCGTGGCAGAAGTCCGATCGCGCGGTCACACCCGCCGAACATCGCTATCTGATGACGGTGATCGCCACGGCGGCCAACCCGGTGTTCACGGTCAGCCGGGTCGACATCGACCGGGACGGGCCGACCTACACGATCGACACGTTGCGCGATCTGCGGGGGCAGTTGCCCGACGCGGACTTCTACTTCATCACCGGTGCTGACGCGCTCGCCGACATCTTCACCTGGCGCTCCGCAGACGAGCTCTTTGAGCTCGCCAACTTCGTGGGGTGCACCCGGCCCGGCTACGCCATGGACCCGGCGACGCTCTCCTCGATCCCGAGCGACCGGGTCACGCTGGTTGAGATCCCCGCGCTCGCAATCTCCTCGACCGACTGCCGTGATCGCAAGCGCCGCGGCGAGCCGGTCTGGTACCTCGTGCCCGACGGGGTCGTCCAATACATCGCCAAACACGACATTTATGCGCCGCCCGGCCCCTCGTCGGCGGCGTCGAAAGCAGAGGCCACGACGTGACCGCAACCGACCACGCCGTAGCCCTGATTGTCGCGGCCGCGCGAGCCGCCTCCGACAAGCTCGCCAAGAACCTGATCGCGTTTGACGTCTCCGATCAGCTGGCGATCACCGATGCCTTTCTGCTGGCCAGCGGCACCAACGACCGCCAGGTCAAGGCGATCGTCGACGAGATCGAAGACAAACTTCGTGAGGTCGGCGCCAAGCCGATCCGCCGCGAGGGTGAGCGCGACGGCCGCTGGGTGCTGATCGACTACGGCGAGATCGTGGTCCACGTGCAGCACGAGGAGGAGCGCCAGTTCTATGCGCTCGAGCGGCTCTGGCGGGACTGTCCGCCGATCGAGCTGCCTGCCGATGTCTTCGGCCCCGAAGACGACCGGCCCGGCCGCGGGGAGCCCGCCGCCGAATGAGCAGCATGTCGGATGCCGTCGCAAGCGGCGACGGGCGGCGCTTGGTCCTCCTGCGCCACGGCCAGACCAGCTGGAACGCCCAACGCCGAGCCCAGGGCCACACCAATACGGGTCTCGACGAGACCGGCCGCGCCCAGGCCACCCTCGCCGCCCCTTGGGTGGTTGCGCTGGGGTTGGCCAGCGTCGTCAGCTCCGACCTGGCCCGGGCCGCCGACACGGCTCGGATCGTGGCCGAGGCCGGAGACCTGCCGCTGACCTTCGATGAGCGGCTGCGCGAGTTTGACCTCGGCCAACGCACGGGGCTCACGATGAGTGAATACGCCGCGCTTGCACCGGAGGAGTACCGCCTCTTCCGCTCCGGCCAGTATGACGTGGTGCTCGGTGGCGAGAAGACCGCTGCGGTCGTCGCCCGGATGCGCGCCGGCATACACGCTGCGCTGGAAGCCACCGGGCCAGGGGAGACCGTGCTGGTCGTCAGCCACGGCGCCTGCCTCAAGGTCACCCTGCTCGCCCTGCTCGAGCTGCCCAGCGAGGCCGCGGCCCACCTCCGGGCGCTGGTCAACTGCGCCTGGGCGATCCTGGAGGAGACCACCGCGGGCGGCAGCCTCCGCCTGGTGTCCTACAACCTGCAGGCCCCGGGCGCCACCGCCGTCAACGGCCCCGCGTTCTGACCACTCGCCTTCGCCAGCCCGTCTGGATGTGTACTTTTCAGGCACCTGGCGCCAAATAAGTACACATTCACCCGGCGGCATCCGCCCCGAGCGCCTGCACCCCGCCAGACCCGCCCCGCGGGGCCCCCGATTTCGCCACACCCGCCCCGTTGGCTAACATTCTCCGAGTCCGCCAGACGGACACCTTCGGGGCTGTGGCGCAGCTGGTAGCGCACTTGCATGGCATGCAAGGGGTCAGGGGTTCGAATCCCCTCAGCTCCACCGAAAAATTCTCCGCCGAGCGGGCTGCCCGCTTCTCCGGCCCGCTCCCGTCACATCGCCGAAACACACGGCGCTCTTCTGTAGCCCTCCCGCAACCTGCGGCGCTCAAGCGTTACCTCCCCGGTATGCCGGCGGGCCGCTGCGCGTAACAACCGCCGCCCACGATGGAGCCGTCGTGATGGCCAAGCGAGCGCGCTGGGGACGAGGGAGATGTGATGGACGGCTACTACACCTGGATGCTGGTCTCGGCGTCGATGGTCTTGCTGATGACCGCGCCGGGGCTGGCCCTGTTTTACGGCGGCATGAGTCGCTCGAAGTCGGTGCTCAACATGATGATGATGTCGTTTAGCTCGTTGGGCGTGGTCGGCATCGTCTATGCGCTGTGGGGCTGGTCGATGTCCTACAGCTCGCTGGGGTGGGCGGCGGCCGACCCCCAGCAGCCCGGGTGGGACTTTGCCGGCCTCTTCGCCGACCCGTTCGACCAGTTCGGTCTGAGCAACACGCTGCCGGTCAACTACGTCTTCGTGGCCTTCCAGTTGACGTTCGCGGTGATCACCGCTGCTCTGATCAGCGGTGCGATCGCCGATCGGGTCCGCTTCAGCGCCTGGCTGGTATTCCTGCCGATCTGGGTCACGCTAAGCTACTTCCCGCTGGCCCACCAGGTGTGGGGTGGGGGATTCCTGTCCAACGCCGCGTCCGGCCTGGCCGCGAAGGTCTTCGGCACGACCGACGGGCTCGCCTCGGTGGCTCCGATCGATTACGCCGGGGGCACCGTCGTGCACATCAACGCCGGCGTGGCCGCGCTGGTGCTGGCCCTGCTGATCGGCACGCGCAAAGGCTTTGGTCGCGAGCCGATGAAGCCGCACAACCTCACCTTGACGATGATCGGGGCCGGGCTGCTGTGGTTCGGCTGGTTCGGGTTCAACGTCGGCTCGATCGTCTTCACCTCTGCCGACGAGACCGAGATGATCGCCCAGTTCACGACCGAAACGGGCCTGGTCTGGCTCAACACCACGCTGGCGACCTGCGCGGCCATGCTCGGCTGGCTGGCGATCGAGCGCTTCCGCGACGGCCACGCAACCTCACTGGGTGCCGCGTCGGGGGTGGTGGCCGGGCTGGTGGCGATCACCCCCGCGTGCGAGGCGCTCTCGCCGCTCGGAGCCATGGTGTTGGGCGCATCGGCAGGCGCCGCCTGCGCCCTCGCGGTCGGCCTGAAGTTTCGCTTCGCCTACGACGACAGCCTCGACGTGGTCGGCGTACACCTCGTGGGAGGGCTGGTGGGCACCATCGGCATCGGGTTTCTCGCGACCTCGACGGGCCTGCTCTATGGACACGGCGTCCAACAGTTGGTCGTGCAGGCACTCGTGGCGGGCTATGCGATGGCGTGGTCGGCTGTGGTGACGCTGGTCGTCGGGCTGTTGATCCGGGCCGTGATGGGCTGGCGAGTGGCCGACGATCACGAGATCGACGGCATCGACCACTCCCAACATGGCGAGTCGGCCTACGACCTCGGCGGCACCAGCCGGGCGCGGAGCAGCCAGGTGTCGGCATGAACCTCATCGAGGTGGCCGAGGAGAGTTCACTGCTCCGACACAGACGGGCCGGTGACTTTACGCGCCCGAAACATGGCGACGGGCCGGGTGTTACGTGGCCCGCCCACAATCGCCGTCATGACCTGGTTGGCGACACCCCCAGCAGCGCTCGACAGCGGCGATACGGCGTGGCTGCTTGTCTCGTGTGCGCTCGTGCTGGTGATGGCACCGGGCCTGGCCCTCTTTTATGGCGGGCTGGTGCGCTCGAAGTCGGTGCTCAACATGATGATGATGACGTTTGGTTCGCTGGCCGCGATCACCATCGTGTGGGTGTTGGTCGGCTACTCCCTCGCGTTTGGGGACGACCTCGGCGCGGGCTTGCTCGGCAACCCGTTGCAGTATGCCGGCCTCGACGGCCTGCTCGACCCGAGCAGCAATGGTGACGCGACGATCCCGCGGATCCTGTTCGCGGTCTTCCAGGGGCTGTTCGCGGTGATCACCGGGGCACTGATCTCCGGCGCGATCGCCGATCGGGCGCGCTTCGGTGCCTGGATGGTGTTCGTGTCGATCTGGACCGTCTTGGTCTATGCGCCGGTCGCGCACTGGGTCTTCGACTTCTCCGCCGGCGACCACGTCGGCGGTTGGCTGGCCAACCGGGTCGGGCTCATCGACTTCGCCGGCGGCACGGCCGTCGAGGTCTGCTCGGGCGCCTCGGCGCTCGCGCTGGCGCTCGTGCTCGGCAGGCGGGTCGGCTTCGGGCGCGACCCGATGCGGCCCCACAACCTGACGCTGGTGATGCTGGGCGCCGGGCTGCTGTGGTTCGGCTG
>JBAQXA010000162.1:0-4086 GCA_049299195.1 Nocardioides sp. | reverse complement strand
CGGCGCCGCGACGCGGCCGGGGCGCTTTTCCAGCACTGCTGGGCGAAGTCGATCGCCGTGGCATCGAGTCGCTCGGGCTGCAGGCGCCACTCCAGGAGTCCGGTGGCGCGGACAAACGTGGCGTTGGGCAGTTCGTCAGCGAGCATCGCGGCGTCGGCGGCCGGGTGGATCGGGTCACGAGGATGGCCGATCACCAGCGCCGGGGCGGTGATCTTGCGCCGCTGCGCGGAGTGCGGGGCAACGCGGCCGAAGATGATGCCGTGCAGCACCGCCGCCACCGATTCGGCGCGCTGGTCGAGGGTGTCGAGCACGATGCCCGCCCAGAACGGCACGACTCCCCGCGGGATCGGACGGGTCAGCCAGCGCACGCCGTTGACCGTGAAGGGGGCGAACTTGGCGGCGAACATGAGCGGAGCGAACGCGATGATCCCCGCATCGAGCGCGTTGTTGAGGACCGGCATCTCCAGCAGCAGCCCGCGGATCCGCTCGGGCGCGGTCACGGCCGTCTCCAGCGAGACGTTGGCACCCAGCGACGTCCCACCAAGCACCGCTTGATCGATGCCGAGGTGGTCAAAGAGCGCGAGCACCTGCTCGGCAAACGCGCCCATCGAATAGACGTGCGGATCGGCCGGACGATCGGAGCGCCCGTGGCCGAGGAGATCGAGGGAGACGACGTGCATGCCCGCGGCAGCGAGCGCTCGGGCCAGCGGCTGGTGCATGCGACGCGGCATGAGCTGACCGTGGATCAGCACGACCCAGCGCTCGCCGGAGCCGTATTCGGTGTATTCGAGCCGGTCGCGGACGCCATCGCCGACGAAAAACTGCCCGATCCGCTCGCTCACCAGCATGGGGCGAGCGTAACCCGGCCGCGGTTGGTCGCGGGGAGGGCGCGAGCAGCCACAAGCGCGTGTGGCGAACGCATACGGCTGCTCAACCGCCCCCCGGACCGCCACAAGCGTGCGTGGCGAACGCTTTTGGCTGTCTGAAGTAGCGCCGCCAGTCTTGGGAGAGTCGGGCGGGCACACCCGGCATACCGGAGGCGAGAAGCGCCTGGTGTACGTCGCGGAGGGTGCGCTCCGGCGTGCCATAGATCCCCTTCGCCGTGACCACGATGATCCGCCACCCGGAGGCGTCGATGGCGGACCGCCGGTCGAGGTCGGACTCCCACTGGCCTTCGCGCTCGATGTGGTGCCGCCCGTCGTACTCGACGATGAGCTTGGCGGCGGGCCACGACAGGTCATAGCGCCGACAAGGGATGCCGTCTTGATCGCGGATTTCGAGATTTTGCCTCCTCGGCCAACCCTCGGGGCCGCCCTCGCAGAGCTGCGACAGCTGCGGCGAACTGGGCTGGGGTGACCTGGAAGCGGCGTACGAGATGGTCGCCCAAGGCGACGTGGTCGACCAGGCCACACTCCCCCGCGAGCTCGGCGAACGTCTGGGCGGGCATCGACCGCGGTACGTCGCCCGGCCGGCGCCAGACATCGCCGCTGCCCCGGACGCGGCAGATCGTGCCAGCCACCTGCCGACGATCGCCGTCCCGAGCGACCGTCACCTCCACGGGCCCGCCGAGATCGCTCGCGAAGCCATGGAGCTGCGCGGCGGTGTGGTGGGAGATGAACGCGCCGGGCGGGAAGAGCAGCAGGGCCGCCCGCGCCAACACCTCCCCATGCACCCGGATGGCGGAGGAAAGGTAGACGCCGCGGAACAGCGTTTGGTACCTAGGCCCCCGCAACGCCGCGCGCGAGATTCCGGCTGCCCGTGCCCGAGCAGCAGTAAACGGCTGGGTGACGTCCAGTCGATCCGGTTGAGCCATGCAGCCACCCTGCCGGAGATCCGCCGCCGACGTCGGCCGTCATCCACAGGACCACCACAAGCGTGCGTGGCGAACGCTTACGGCTGCCCAACGCCCTCCGAACCACCACAAGCGCGCGCAGTGAACGCTTATGGCTGTTGGCTCGGCCAAAGCCGAGGTCGGGTGGTTAGGCGCGGTTGACGGCGCTGATCACGGCCTTGAGGGAGGCGGTGACGATGTTGGCGTCGAGCCCAACGCCCCAGTAGACCTTGTCGCCCACCGCGCACTCGACGTAGGCGGCGGCGATGGCGTCGCCGCCGGACGACAGGGCGTGCTCGGAGTAGTCCAGCACGCGAATCTCGCGGCGGTCGGCCCAGCCGGGCTCATCGACGGCCTGCATCGATTCGCACAGCTCGTTGAGAGCGTTGACGAAGGCGGCGATGGGTCCGTTGCCGGTGCCTTCGAGGGTGCGGACGATGCCGTCGACATACACGTTGACGGTCAGCTTGTCCTTTTCGCCCGCGGCCGAGGAGGTGTGCACCGAGTTGAGCTTCAGCGGGTCGGTCCGATGGAGATACTCGGCGGCGAAGATCGACCAGATCTCCTCCGGGGTGACTTCGCCTCCGGCCTCGTCGGTATGCCGCTGAATCACCCGGCTGAACTCGATCTGCGCGCGGCGCGGCAGGTCCAACTTGTGGTCGGCTTTGAGGATGTAGGCGACGCCGCCCTTGCCGGACTGGCTGTTGACCCGGATGACCGCTTCGTAGGTGCGGCCGACATCGTGCGGGTCGATCGGCAGGTAGGGCGCTTCCCAAGTGATCTCGGAGACCGGCTTGCCGGCCGCGGCGGCCTGCCGCTCAAGGTCTTCCAGGCCCTTCTTGATCGCGTCCTGGTGGGACCCGGAGAAGGCCGTGTAGACGAGATCGCCGGCGTAGGGGTGGCGCGGGTGGACCGGCAGCTGGGTGCAGTACTCGACCGTGCGCCGGATTTCATCGATGTCGGAGAAGTCGATCTGCGGGTCGATGCCCTGGCTGAACAGGTTCATGCCGAGCGTCACCAGGCAGACGTTGCCGGTGCGCTCGCCGTGCCCGAACAGGCAGCCCTCGACCCGATCCGCGCCAGCCATCATCGCCAGCTCGGTGGCGGCAACCGCGGTGCCGCGATCGTTGTGCGGGTGCAGGCTGATCGCGGAGAAGTCGCGGCGGGTCAGCTGGCGGCCGAACCACTCGATCTGGTCGGCGTAGACATTGGGCGTCGACATCTCGACGGTCGCCGGCAGGTTGAGGATGATCTCGCGACCGGCCTCGGGCTGCCACACATCGGAGACCGCCTCGCACACATCGACGGCGAACTCCATCTCGGTGCCGGTGAAGATCTCCGGGGAGTACTGGTAGCCGAACTCCATCCCGCCGAGCAGCTCCTCGGCGTACTTCATCACGATCTCCGTGCCGCGCGTGGCGATCGCCCGGCACTCGTCGCGATCCACGCCGAAGACCACCCGCCGAAACAGCGGCGGGGTCGCGTTGTAGAGGTGGACCGTGGCGCGCGGGGCACCGACGAGCGACTGGACGGTGCGCTCGATCAGGTCCTCCCGCGCCTGGGTCAGCACCGAGATCTGCACGTCGTCGGGGATCCGGTCGCCCTCGATCAGATTGCGCACGAAGTCGAAGTCGGTCTGGCTGGCGCTCGGGAAGCCGACCTCGATCTCCTTGTAGCCCATCGAGACGAGCAGGTCGAACATCTTCATCTTGCGCGCGGGCGTCATCGGGTCGATGAGGGCCTGGTTGCCGTCGCGCAGATCGGTCGACAGCCACCGCGGGGTCTTGGTCACCGCCTTGGCCGGCCAGGTGCGATCGGGCAGGTCGATCGGCGGGAAGGCGCGGTAGCGGCCAAACGGCATCCGGCTGCCGGCCTGGGTATTGGCGGTGTTGCTGGTCGTGGTGTTGCGCAGATTCGTCATGGTTTCCTCAAAGCATTCGGATGGCGGGGGGCCACCAGAGGTGGCGGGCAACCGGCGCGCGAAACGACTCCGCAGCGAGGGGTCCGGTCTCAGACCTCGCTACGGCAGCGAAGGAGCAGTGCGCGCAACATGACCCGCACACGATAGCGCATGGGCTCGCGCAGTTAGCATCGGCAGCGTGCCACCCCATCCCGCTCGCGCGTCGCGCCTCACGCAGCGCCCCCGAGTCGCCCGCCTCGCCGTCACCGCGGCGCTGCTGGCGACCCTTGGGCTGACTGCGGCGTGCTCGGGTGGCCTTCCGGGCGGCGGGGATCAAGACTCTGCGACACCCCCC
>JBAQXA010000161.1:0-3560 GCA_049299195.1 Nocardioides sp. | reverse complement strand
GCCGACGGCACCATGAATCTGATCGGTGCCCTGCGGCGCTCGATGGCCACCACGGGCTACACCGAGCTCAAGGAGTTCCAGCGCGTCGAAGTGATCGTCGGATGAGGGCCGGTCCAGTGGCCGGGCGCTGCGTAGTCAGGCCCTGAGGTTGTACGGCGACCAGCCCTTCGAGGCGCCCGAGTTGCGGGTGCCCGCCTGGCTGGGCGCCGACGGAGAGCCACTCGCGGAGCCGCTCACCCTCGCGGGGCTGGGCCACGGGCCGAAGGTGATCTTCGCCTTCCAGCACTGGTGCCGAGGTTGTCACGCCGACGGGTTCCCGGCCCTGCAGGAGCTCATGCGGGTGCTGCCCGAGGCTGGAGTCGAGGCGCGCTTTGCCGTCATCCAGACGGTCTTTGAGGCGCCGCACATCAACACCTACGAGCGGCTCGCCGAGACCCAAGCGCGCTATGGCCTGCAGATCCCCTTCGGCCACGACTTCACGCCCGGACAGTGGCCGAGCTTCATGATCGACTACCGCACCCAGGGCACCCCCTGGTTCTCGGTCATCGACGCGTCCGGCCTCGTCCAGTTCAACGACTTCTACGTCATGACAGATCGGGTGCTGCGTCTCCTGAGCGCCGAAAGCTCCGACAAGTAGTCCGAAGGGGCCACTCGGCATCGACCGTTCTGATGGGTCGGCTCGGCGCACTTGGGGGATACCGGCAACCGACTATTCGGACATACAGTCGATAAAGCTCACATCTACTCTGCGGCGTCGCCCAACGCCGCCCATATGGGGGGAATCGCTCAATGAAACGCACCAGCCTGCGCGCCTGCCTGGTGGCAGCTGTCGCTGCCGCCGGTCTCGCAGCAGCTCCGGCCTACGCCGCGGAAGCCCAACTCGACCGGATCGTCTCGGCTAACCCCGAGAACTGGACGCCCAACGTCAACGACGGGCGGGTCAACGCCGTCATCCAGGTCGGCAACCGGATGATCGCGGTGGGCAAGTTCACCAACGTCACGCAGGGCGGCGTCACGGTCACCCGCAACAACATCTTTGCCTACGACGCCACGACCGGCGCCGTGGATCCGGCGTTCGTCCCCAACGTCGGGACCGCCGAGGTCTTCGACGTGGTCGATGCCGGCGACGGCACCGTCTTCATCGGTGGCAGCTTCTCCAGCGTCAACGGCGCCGCCAACACCTCGCGCGTCGCGAAGATCAATGCGACCACGGGTGCGGTCAACACGACCTTCCGGTCGCCGCGGCCCAACGTCGGCCTCACCGACATGCAACTCTCCGGTGGCAAGCTCTACATCGGCGGTGGCTTCTCGACGCTCGCCGGCGTCCCGCGCTCCATCTTGGCCGCGATCGACCCGACCACCGGTGCCGACACCGGCTCGGTCGCCTTCACGTTTACCGAGCCGTGGAACGGTGGCGCGCTCGGCATCAAGCACTTCGACATCTCCGATGACGGGTCCAAGCTGGTCGCCGTGGGCAACTGGCGCACCGTCAACGGCCAGAGCCGCCCGCAGATCATGATGGCTGACCTGACTGGCGCCACGGCGGCCTTGAGCACCTGGTCGACCCAGCGCTTCACCACCACCTGCGCGAGCGTCTTCGACACCTACCTCCGCGACGTCGACATCGCTCCTTCGGGCGACTACTTCGTGACCGCCGCGACGGGCGCCTATGCCGGTGGCGTGTCCTCCGGGACCCTGTGCGACTCGATCGCGCGCTTCGACATCACCACCGCGGCCAACTCCCACCCGGCGTGGGTCGACTACTCCGGCGGCGACACGCTGACCCAGGTCAAGGTCGTCGGTGACGTGGTCTACGTCGGTGGCCACATGCGCTGGCTCAACAACCCCTTCGCCGGCGACGCCGCCGGTGCGGGAGCCGTGTCGCGCGCGGGCCTCGCTGCGGTTGATCCGCGCAACGGTCTGCCCTTCTCCTGGAACCCCACGCGCGCTCGCGGTGTCGGGGTCTGGGACTTCATGACCACCGACGCCGGCTTGTGGGTCGCCCACGACACCAACACCACCGGCAAGGAGACGCGCAAGCGGATCGCGCTCTTCCCGGCCGCGGGTGGCACCACCCTTCCGGCCGAAAACACCGGGTCCCTCCCGGGTCACGTCCAGCTTCTCGGTCAGCCGGCGGCTGTCACCACCGGGCACTGGGTCGCGCGCGTCAACGCGGCTGGCCCCAGCCTCCTGGCTAGCGACAGCGGTCCGAACTGGTTGGCCGACAACAGCGACCCCTCGCCGTACCGCAACAACGGCAGCACCCCCGCCGACTGGGGCGGGATCTCGATCGCGCGGGGTTCGGCGCTTCCCGCGAGCGCACCCACTGCACTGTTCAACACCGAGCGTTACTCCCCGGGTGGCACCGAGATGAACTGGGCATTCCCGGCGCCGAGTGGCCACAACCTCACGGTGCGGCTCTACTTCTCCAACGGCTACGACGGCACCTCCCTGCCGGGTCAGCGGGTCTTTGATGTGCGCATCGACGACAACCTGGTCCTCGACGACTACGACATCTCGGCCGACGTGGGTCACCGCACCGGCACGATGAAGCAGTTCACGATCACCAGCGACGGCAACGTGGACATCGACTTCGCCCACGTCACCGAGAACCCCCTCGTCAACGGCATCGAGATCATCGATAACGATGTGCCCGCGCCCGGCGCCGGCGCCAACGACACGGTGATCGATCGCTCCTTCGATGGCACCTCGGTGGCGTCTTCATCGGTCGTCGGCAACGGTGGCCAGGTCTGGTCGCAGTCGCGCGGCGCCACCATGATCGACGGCGTCCTCTACACGGGGTGGAGCGACGGCACCCTGAAGGCGCGCACCTACAACGGCACGACGTTCGGCGCAGCTACCACGGTCAGCCTCAACGGCCTGACCGAGTTCGCTGGCGAACTGCCCAACCTGACCGGCATGTTCTACGACAAGGCCACCGCCCGGTTGTACTACACCCTGTCGGGTCAGTCGAAGCTCTTCTACCGCTACTTCCTGCCGGAGAGCCGCATCGTGGGTGCGGTGCGCTTCGAGGCCGGGGTCAACGGCAACGGGATCGACTGGGCCAAGGCTTCCGGTCTGTTCCTCGACGGTGCGAATCTCTTCGTCGGCGACTCCGCCACGGGTGAGTTGCGCAGCGTCGGATGGGGCGGAGGTGCCCTCCAAGGCACCGCCACCGTCGTCAGCGGTCCCGGTGTGGATGGCAACGACTGGAGGGCACGGGGAACCTTCATCCTGGCTCCCTGAGCCCGGGTCCCCTAGGGATTGCGCGGAGGCCGCCAGCGTCGGTCGTAGATGGTTCACTAAGACCATGACCACGCTGGCGGCCTCGGCATCCCCGGGTTCCTCTCCCTCTGCGCTCAGCCCGGCCAACCGCGCTGAGGCACTCGCCGGGCTGTCGGCCACGGCCGGTGATGCGGCTGCAGAGCTGGATCTGCTCGTGGTCGGCGGCGGCATCGTGGGCGTCGGCACGGCACTCGATGCGGTCTCTCGCGGCCTGAGTACCGGCCTGATCGAGCAGCGCGATCTCGGCTCCGGCACCTCGTCGCGCTCCTCCAAAC
>JBAQXA010000160.1:0-1952 GCA_049299195.1 Nocardioides sp. | reverse complement strand
GGGTGCTCATGCTCTGCGGGCGGGCATCAAGGGCTACCTGGGCGTCTCCAGCAATGCGGAGTTCTCGGCTCGCTTCCAGGGCCTGGTGTCCGTGGACGAGGGGCAGGAGGTGAGCGACGACGGTCTGAGCTACTACGCCGTGCGCTCGCAGACACCGGTCGACGGAGACGCCAACCAGGTCCACTCCGCCTTCAAGAAGTCCTTCCACGGTGGCTGGAACAGCTGTCTGAAGGTTGGCCACTTCTCGACGACGACGTACGACCACGACCTCCAGTCGGCGTATCCGTCCGCGATGGCCGCCGTCGTCGATGTCGACTTCGAGCGCGGGTGTATCGAGGAAGTCATCAAGGACCGGGCATTGTCCGTCGACGATTTCCCGCTGGGGTTCACCACTCCGTTGGTCGCCTACGTCAGTTGGGAGTTCCCCGAGGACGTCGAGCCGTGCCTGCCGGTCCAGGTTGGTCAGTTGAAGCGCCCCGGGTTCAGTGGAGGTTCTCAACTCACGGAGGATGAGAGTCATGGCAGCACCACGGAAGTACCCGGACGAGTTGCGTGAGCGTGCGACGCGGCTGGCGGTCGAGGCCCGGCAGGACCCGGCGCGGAAGGCGGGTGCGCTGCAGCGCATCGCGGAGCAGCTCGGCATCAACGCGGAGACGTTGCGCGGCTGGGTGAAGCAGGCCGAGATCGACGCCGGCCAGGCGCCGGGGACGACGACCGCCGAAGCGCAGCGGATCGTCGAGCTCGAGCGTGAGGTCCGGGAGCTGCGGCGGGCGAACGAGATCCTGAAGACGGCGTCGGCTTTTTTCGCCGCCGCGGAGCTCGACCGCAAGCTGAAGTAACCGAGGTTCCCACCGCGGTGCTCGTCGAGTACATCGACGGGCACCGCGACCGGTTCGGGGTCGAGCCGATCTGCCGCGTCCTCACCGACGCGGGCACCCAGATCGCCCCGAGCACCTACTACGCTGCCAAGACGCGCCCACCGTCGGCCAGGGCGCAGCGCGACGCAGAGCTGACCGAGGATATCCGGGTCGTCCACAAGGACAACCTCGGCGTCTACGGCGCGCGGAAGATCCACGCCGCACTCAACCGCGAAGGCGTCGCTGTCGCGCGCTGCACGGTCGAACGGCTGATGCGCGCGGCGGGCATCCAGGGCATCCGGCGCGACAAGACCCGCACGACCACGTTCGGGGAAGGCGCCGAGACCGCGCGGCCCGCGGACCTGGTCAAGCGTGCCTTCACCGCGACAGCGCCGAACCAGCTCTGGGTCGCGGACCTGACCTACATCCGCACCCATGCCGGATGGGTCTACGCCGCGTTCGTCCTCGACGTGTTCAGTCGCCGCGTCGTCGGCTGGCAGGTCTCCACGAGCCTGCGCACAGACCTCGCCCTCGACGCGCTCGACATGGGCCTCTGGGAACGCCGCCGCGCAGGCCAGGACACCACCGGCTTGATCCACCACTCGGATGCCGGAGTCCAGTATCGAGCGATTCGCTACACCGAGCGGCTCGCCGAAGCCGACGCCGTCGCGTCGGTCGGGACGGTCGGCGACAGCTACGACAACGCCATGGCCGAGGCGTTCAACTCGCTGTTCAAGGCCGAGTGCATCCGCAACCCGGCCATGCGCCCGAAAGGCGGCTGGGCGTCAATCAAGGATCTCGAGATCGCCGTCGCTGAATACGTCGACTGGTTCAACCACCGACGCCTGCATGGCGAGATCGGGCACGTCCCGCCCGTCGAGTTCGAGACCACCCATTGGGCATCCCACGAGGTCGCCCGCTACCCTGAAGACCAGGTTCCGATCGGAACCGGTTCCAGATAACCGAGCCTCCACCAAACCCGGGGCGCTTCAGACATGGTGGTTGTCGCCGATGCCGGCATGCTGTCGGCGGCCAACCTCAACGCCCTCGAGGACGCCGGCCTGAAGTTCATCGTGGCTTCCCGTACCTCCAAAG
>JBAQXA010000159.1:0-2207 GCA_049299195.1 Nocardioides sp. | reverse complement strand
GGGCGAAGAAGATATGCCAGCGGCCCTTGGCGCCGCCCGATGGACGCTCCAGCACCCAGCAGTCCCGGCGGCGTAGCCAGTCGGCGACCTCGGCCGCGAGGAAGTTGCCGAACTCGCCGGGCACGTCGACGTCGACCACACCGACGCCGTCGCGCAGGTGACCCACCAGCGCGGCGATGCGGCCCTTGCCGACCAGCTCAAGCCCGTCGAGCAGCGAAGGGACCGTCGTCTTGGGGACAGCCGAGTTGCCGGAGTCGATCACCAGCCACTGCGACGCGTCGGGGTTGAACAGGTGCTCATCGAGCGCGAGCAAGGCCGGCGAGACACGCCGACCGGCATCAGGGTGTGCGGCATCGCTATGCGACGCCGGTACAGTTACCGGCAACAAGTTCTTCTGCTCCTTTCGGAGTATCCCGGTTCATCCAGTTGGCGCTGGATCCCGGTCTTCACCAAGACGGTCAGGTCCTGTTGGCGCAGGGCCTTTCGTCATGTCTGGGCCTAGGGGCCGTGCCGCGCCATGCCGGCGGCGACCACCTCCCTCCGTGAGCTCGGGGACAGGTACGTCATGGGCCGGGTCACGGCGTGCAGCTCGACGACCAGGTCAGCAACGGTCCGCGGTCCGAGCACCAACGCAGCAGAGGGCACAGCGCGCGCGCAGCTGGAGGCGACACGCCCGCGCGGGAATGACATCCCTGGGGTCTGGGTCTGCTCTACAGTGGGCAGCACAAAGCCTCCTCTGGTGGTTCTCATAACTTCGCGAAACCGGGGTGCAACCCGGTGGAGCATCTGACTTGGCCCCGGTGCAACGGGGCCTTCGTCGTTTTCAGGGCACTGCCCTGACCCGGTCAACCGGTCATCGGCAACTGCTCTCCGGCCTCAGCGGCCTTCGCCCAAGCCTTCAAAGCCTTCTTCATCACCCGAGGCTCGAAGGGGACGTCGTGGAAGTCGCAGATCGCCTTGGCGATGTAGTCGCTCAGGGATACGCCCATGTGCTCGGCCTCGCGCTTCACGATGGATGCGGCGGCCATAGGCGCCTTGGCGATGAACTGAACCCGTCCGTCACCGACGGCGGGGGGCTCCGCGTGATCGTCGACCTCGCCAGTGGGTGGGTCCATCGGCAGGCCGACGTGACGGCAGATCACGTATGCGAGGTAGTCGGTGTAGTAGCAGCCGAGTGTGGCGGCTTCGTGCTGCACCCTCGTGCCGGCGAGTTCTGGCACGCGCGTCATGAACGTGTGACGTTCACCCTTGGACGGTCGACCCATAGGGACATCCAATCGGCTCTTGCCGTCAGCTGCCCGCAAGAAGCCATCCCCGGCGTGTCGCCAAATTTCTGAAATAGCGGGGGGCTGGACGTTGGTCGCTGGTCGCGTGCCGCCGGCAACCTGAGAGACCATCACATCAACAACAGCAACACCAGTCACACCAGATCGGACACTCGCCCCGAGATTCCGTTTGCACCCGCAGCTCCTACTGGTCCTGAGCCGGTTCGGGGGAGTGGCGGCCGGTGACGTAGTCGATCCAGCTTCGACCGACTTCCTCGGCCCGCTGGTGGTTCGTCTCCCAGCGCACGACCCGGCCCTTCGCCCTACGTGAGCCGCGTGGATGGTCGGCTGTGACGAGGTCAAGGTCCTCCAGGGCAGCCAGATGCCTGAGCACCTGGCTGGTGGATACGCCGATCGCCTCAGCTAGCTCCGGAGTGCTCATGGCCCGGAGCGAAAGGTGCCGCAGGATCTCGGTGCGTGCACTGTTGCCGATCGCGTCGATGATCGCCAGCACCTCCTCGGGCATGTTCGGCGGCTTCGACAGACGTGGCACGGACTGCATTGTGCCGGACCCGAGACTCGCCAGTTTTCTTCCTTGAACGGCATTTAGTGCCGTTCATGTGTCATGCTCAGGGTAATGCAGACAGCGCCACGCGGTGGGAACCGCAGGTCGTGCCGGAGCGTCAAGGCTTGACGACGCAATGGACAATGGACGCCCCGGTTCGGGCCGGGGAGAAAAGGACGCGGTTATGGCGATGCGTCAGCAAGGGCCACCGGGGGCCCAGAGGCCCTCGCTGCGCGTCCTCGTGCCGACCGCGCCGTCCGCGGACGCGCGTGGAGCTGAGACCCGCCACAGGGACCTGTGGCTCATCGGCGCCGGCTTGTCGGACCAACCGCCGCGGCCGGCGCTGCGCCGCCCCTTTCGACTGACGCCCTCAAGGG
>JBAQXA010000158.1:0-6785 GCA_049299195.1 Nocardioides sp. | reverse complement strand
GTCTTCGTCGCGACCTCGGTGTTTCTCGTCGTACTCGCCATCGCCACCCTGGGTGCAGACACCGGGATGGTGCGGTTCGTCGCGGTTCGGCTGGAGCAGCAACCCACCGAGATCGGCTCGGTGATCTCGGTCATTTTGGCGCCCGTGATCGTGCTCGCAACGCTTCTCGGCATCGGCGCCTACCTGCTGACGCCCGTGTTGCTCGACGACACCTCTTGGGCCGATCAGATCCCGGTCTTCCAGCTGCTTGCGGTGTTCCTCCCGGTGGCCGCGGTCTCGGTGTTGGTGCTCTCGGCGACCCGCGGGCTCGGCACGGTGCGTCCGACGGTGATTGTGGAGGGCTTGATTCGCCAGGGCCTGCAACCCGTGCTCGCCTTGGCTGCGGGCCTCGCCGGGCTCGGCCCGTTTTGGCTCGCCGCCGCGTGGATCGTGCCGTATGCCGTCGCGCTGGTCGTAGGTGCGGTGATCTTCCGGCGGCTGTGTGCCGAGCGAGGGATCCGGGCCGTCGCACCATGGGGCAGCCGGTCTCGGGAGATCGCCCGAGAGGTCTGGCTCTTCAACGCCCCACGTTCGCTGACCCAGATCGCGCAGATGGCTGTGCGCCGCTCCGACGTCGCCCTGGTCGGATTCCTGGCCGGCAAGCCTGCCGCCAGCATCTACATGGCCGCGTCCCGCTTTGTGGCTGCCGGCTTGCAGGGGATCAAGGGCATTCAACAGATGGTGGGACCGCAGATCGCCCGTCTGGTGGCGGCCGGGCAACCCGACCAGGCGGGGCTCACCTTGCGCACCGCCACCACGTGGAACGTCCTGATCGCCTGGCCGATCTATCTGACGTGTGCCGCCGCGCCGGCACTGATCATGTCGATCTTCGGACGCGGCTACACCACAGGCACCACGGTGGTCGTCATCTTGGCGCTGGCGATGCTGGTCGGCACCGCAGCGGGCCCGGTCGACATTGCGTTGCTCATGGTGGGCCGATCGGTGCAGAGCCTGGTCAACAACATGGCCGCGCTGATCGTCAACCTCGGGCTCAATATCGCGCTGATCCCGACCATGGGCATCAACGGAGCTGCGATCGCTTGGGCCGCCGCCATCGTGGTCTCCAATGCGTTGCCCACGTGGCAGATCCGCAAGATTCTCGGCTCGCCCTCCGACCGCGCGACCCTCACCGCCGCTCTGATCGCCCTGGGGACCTTCGGGCTCCTTCCGCTCACGGCCCGCTTGGTCTTCGGTGATCACACCTGGACGGTGCTCGGGTCACTGGCGCTGGCGGCGGCGTGTTACGTGCTCGTCGTACTCCGACTGCGCAAGCAACTGCGCGTCAACGAGTTGTTGTCGACGCTGCGGCGCCGCGGTCGCGGCAAGGGTCGGGCGAAGCTCGCCCCGGCCGCTGCGGCAGAGACCGGCGACTAACCGGCCTAGGAGAGTCGGGCGTCGTTGCCGTGCTGAACACGTGCGGACGAAGCCCCGGTCAGCCCCACCGCTCGCTCCCCCAGCAGTTCGGTCATGATCGGCTCCGGGCTTCGCACGAAGCCCGCCAGCGACACGGAAGAGGTCGGCAGCTCGCGTGACTTCGTGAGCTTGACGAGGGCCGCTCCCTCGAGGGCGAGGAGCCTGAGATCGACCTGATGGTCATAGGCCAGGGCACCGACGACGCCTGGCGTGGAGTCAACGAGCACGCTGGCCCCGCTGACGACTCGGGCCGCGGTGTAGATCGCCCGATACGGAGCGGCGAAGGCGAGCATTGCCTCGCGTGTCTCGCGACCTCCACGCTGCCACCACTTCACCGGAGAGGGCACCCGCAGCGCGCCGCGGAGGGTCGCTGCGGCGGGGGCGTCCCAGCCGCCGAATGCGACGTCACCGACTTCACTCCAGAAGGCACACGCAGAGAAGCGCTCACCGCACGCGCACAGGCGGTCGCGCTCGACACCGTCCACCCACAGCCGGCCCACGTGGCCCAGGGCCATTACTCCCGGAGAGCGGACGAGCGCTGTCACTGCGCTCGATGTCGCCCCCGCGGCGGCCGCCACATGGACGACGGTGGGCGCACCGGGTGTGACCGTGCGCTCGTGGAGCTCACCGTCGAGCAGCGCTCCGACCGCGGCAATGGCCTGATCGGACGTCGCTCGATCCGAGCCAGCCTCTCGGGTGCCTTCGGGCCCGAGGGCAGCCACGGCGGCGTCGAGGTCGGCAGTGGACTTGGCGAAGCGCACGAGGCCGCGTCGGTCACACCACGCCGCGAAGCGCTGTTGGTGGTCATCGACGTGTTCGCCGAACTCCGGATCCCGCGGGAAGACGATCGGACGATGCCCGCCGGACTTGGCGTCGCTGATCGTCCCCGGTCCGCCGTGGGTGATGACGACATCGGCTCGCGCAACCGCGGCGCGCATCTCTGCGGGCGAGAGGAAGGCAGCGCCGTCGGCCCGCGTGGGTGCCTGCGTGCGGCCGAACTGGATGAAGACGGACTCGTCCGGATGCTCGGCGGCGCGTTGGTCGGCCCAATCAACAGCGCGCTGGAACCCGTGGTGATCCGTGCCGACCAGGATCACAATGGCAAAGGAGTGCATCAGAGCAATGGTCCCACCACGACCGCGTCGTCATACAGGCAGGCCTGCTCCGGCCACTGCACGAGCATGAGGTCGGAGAACGGCCGGCACAGACGACCGGTGAGCGTGGGGGTTTCGATCCTGTCGTAGACCTCGATGTAGACCGTGCGCACGCCGGTGAGGCGGCCGATCACAAAGAACGGCAGCGCGACGCCAGCACCCGTGGAGAGAATCACGGTCGGCTTGAACTCGCGGGTCACTCGCCAGGCGAGGAGGAGGTTCTTGACCAGGTTCTTGACCGATCGAGTCGTCGGGTGGTGTGCCCACCAGACGTGCTCCTCACCGGCCAGCGTGTGCACCGCGTCTGGGGTGTCGAAGGTGACCCAACCACGGGCCCGCTCCCCCCACCACGGCTTGAGCGCGTGCAACTGGGTCAGGTGACCCCCGCTGGAGCCCACCAGCAGAGCGCGGGCGCGGTCAGCACCCAATCCCTGCTTGGCGCTGGCTTGCAGCCGCCGAGAGCGACGCCTTCCGGGTCGCAACAATCCGAGCACGATGCAGACTCCTCAGTACGCACCCTTGGAGCGGGCTACGGCCTCAAAGGTACGCAGTCCGATCACGAGGTCATCAGTGAGCCGCCAGTTGTCGGCATACCGCAGATCCAAGTCCACCGAGGTGTCCCAGTCCAGGTCCGAGCGTCCGCTGACCTGCCAGAGGCCGGTCAGGCCCGGACGCACCGCCAGCCGGCGACGCTCCTTGGCGTTGTATTGCGCAACCTCTTCCGGCAGTGCCGGACGGGGACCGACCAGCGACATCTCGCCCTTGAGCACGTTGAGAAGCTGCGGCAACTCGTCCAAGGACGTCTTGCGCAGGATCCGACCGACGCGCGTGATCCGCGGATCATGGCGGATCTTGAACAGCACTCCGCCGGCGCTCTCGTTTTGGGCGACGAGCTGAGCCTTCACGGCCTCGGCGTTGGTGTGCATGGTGCGCATCTTGTACATCGTGAACAGGCGGCCATCGCGGCCGACGCGGACCTGCTTGAACAGCGCCGGACCCTTGGAGTCAAAGCGCACGGCGAGCGCCATCATCACCATGAACGGGCCGGTGAGGGCCAGCAGGCCAGCAGCGGCGACCCGGTCGCCGATGCCCTTGAGCAGCCGCACCCAGGCCGAGGGCCGGGTGCTGCGCAGCTGAATCAGCGTGACGCCGGCGAAGTGAGTTGCGTCAATGCGGTGCGGAGCAACCGAGTCAAGGACACCGAGGACGGCCAGCGATGCGCTGGTCTTCTCCAAGTGCCAGCCGAGCTCACGCAAGGAGCTCGAGGTCATCCCGGGACCCGGTGAAACCACCACAAGGTGGGCTCCCCAAGCCTCGACCCACTCGTCGACCTCGTGGACGTCGGTGATCGCCTGGATGCCGAACGCTTCCGGCATCGCCACGCCGCCGGTGAAACCGGGCATGTCGACTCCGCCAGTGGACTCGGGCTCGAGCAGCAGCGCACCGACCACCTTGATCCGACGATCCTCGGCCCAACGGGTCGCGGCGCTAGCGATCGCCATGCGGTCACCGACCACGACCATCCGCACCACGCCAGCAAAGAGTCGGCGTACGACAGCGGAGATCACGCCAACGCCCGAGGCAGCCGAGATCAAGATCAAGGCCTCGGCAAGCAAGTGCGGCGAAACCTGGCCCGCGGCGACAAGCAGCGAGAGGCCGGCGATCGGCAGGGCCGTGTCGCGCAGCAGTCGGCCGATGTGCGGCAGTCCGGGGCGCACCGTCTGGCGGCCCGCGTAGTAATTGACGACGAGACAGGTCAGCAGCACTCCGACGCTCAACGCGAGCGGAGCGTGCAGCAAGAAGCCGCCGAGCATGACAACCGCAGTGACGACGGCGATCTCGACAGCAAGCCAACGAAGTTGGCCGCTCCGGATCGCCGAACGACCCGTGGTCGATCCGGCGCGTGACTCGTCACGTTGTGCGTGGTGATCGCCCACCCCTGGTGCAATCACCGCTGCGGACAACTCGTGTCCGCTTAACCCCGCCTTTTGCAGGGCCTGAGCCTTATCCATTCCACACCCCCAGGGAACATCTTCGGTAAGTCTCGTTCGTTGGCCGACATTGCAGCAATCGTCCGATCTGCTCATCTAGTCCAGTCGAACGAGGCCCCCCAGTGGCCCACTAGGACCACCCTCCCGAGTCGGTCCGCAGTCCGAGAAAGTGCAGGTCAAAGGCCAGATCGGGCACCGAATCCCCCCGATTGAGCGCGCGTCGTGCGGTCCACCCGCAAGAACGTGTGCTACCTGGCACCTCTGGGCCTTGTTTCGCTCCTACATTCAACTACTTCTCCCCAGATGGGGCACGGAGAAGTAGTCCATTTGGGCTATACGGCCATGACCCAGAAGCGCCATGCGATCGGGAGACTCCTAGTCCCTTCCGCGCATCGCTGGGTGATGCGTCAGGAACCGTGGACGAGATTCTGGGTGCGCTCGAGACCCAGTGAGATCAGGCTCACCACCGCATCGGCCCCGCGTTCGATCTGCACCGCAAGCTCGGTGGCCTCGGATGCGCGATAGTCCGACAAGACAAAATCGGCCACGTCCTGGCGGCCCGGAGGGCGTCCGACCCCCATCCGAATGCGGAAGAAGTCGCCTGTTCCAAGCGCCGACCGGATGGATCTCAGGCCGTTGTGGCCGTTGTCCCCGCCACCCAACTTGAGGCGCACCACGCCGAAGTCGAGGTCAAGCTCATCGTGGACGACCACGAGCCGCTCGGCAGAGACCTTGTAGAAGTCGAGAAGGCCCGCAACGGGACCGCCGGAGTTGTTCATGTAACTCCGCCCGCGGCCGGCGATCACTCGGGGCCCCGGCTGTCCGGGGACCCCCAAGCGACCCTCGAAGACTTCGGCGCGGCCTGACTTGTGCGCGCGCAACCCCCCGGGGGCAGAACTGCCCAGCTGAGGCGTCAGCGCGTCCACCACGCGGTAGCCCACGTTGTGGCGATGACCGGCGTAGCTCGGCCCGGGGTTGCCCAGGCCGACGACGAGCCAGGGGCCGGCGTCCGGTCCGGACGCCGAGAGGCTCGCCATCGAGACCTCAGGCCTCGTCGGCAGCCTCAGGCGCATCAGATGCGGCCGCGCCGGCGTCGGCGGAGCCTTCGCTGCCGTCGCCATCGGATTCCATCTGAGCCGCGGTCGGCGCCTGAGTGATGTTGACGATGAGCATGTCGGCATCGCCCAGCAGGGTCGTGCCCTTCGGCAGCGCCAAGTCGCTCGCCTGGATCTGGGTGCCGACCTCGGCGCCCTCGATGTCGACCTCGATGAACTCGGGGATGTGCGTGGCCTCGGCCTCGACCGAAACGGTCGTGTTCTCGGTGACGACCAGGGAGTCCTTGACGGCCTCGCCGACCAAGTGGATCGGGATGTCCACGGTCACCTTTTCGCCGCGCTTCACCGCGACGAAGTCGATGTGCTCGATCACGCGGCGTACGGGATCAACCTGAACGGCCTTGGTCAGCGCCAGCTGCGGGGTGCCGTCGATGTCGAGTTCCAACAGCGCGTTGGCGCCACCGTGCTTGAGCGCCATCTTGGTCTCGTGGCCGGGCAGAGTCACGTGGATGGCGTCGCTGCCGTGGCCGTAGATGACGGCGGGGATCTTGTTCTCCCGGCGGATGCGACGGGCGGCACCCTTGCCGAACTCGTTGCGGGATTCGGCGGTGATCTTCTCGGTCGACATGGCAACTCTCTGTTGTTCGGGTGATCGTCAGGTTCGTGGCCGCCTCGTCGGGCAGGGGCGCCGCATCGGCGGCACGGCGCGCAATCGCGCCGGGCCCGTCGATCACGGATGCCGAACCGGTCGGTGACCAGTCCCTCCCTCGCCGGGGCAACAGCGGCATACTCTACGGCGCCCGCTCGCCCCGTTGCCAATCGTGACCGCGGTTGGCGCCCCCCACACCGTCTCCCGCGGGGTTGGCGCCCCCCACGCCGTCTCCCGCGGGGTTGGCGCCCCCCACACCGTCTCCCGCGGGGTTGGCGTCACATTCGGCATGACCCAACACGGGGAAAGTGGTTCAAACACCGCGGTAGACGGCGCTGGGGCGCGGAAGACGGGGCTGGGGCGGCGGCAGACAAGCCCGCCACGTCTCCCGCGGCGCTAGCGCGCCTCGTACCGTCTCCCGCGGGGTTGACGTCACTTTCGACATGACCCAACGCGGGGAAAGTGGTTCAAACAGCGCGGCAGA